>JAUVAM010000232.1 GCA_030591745.1 Deltaproteobacteria bacterium | reverse complement strand
GGCCGCCGAGAAATCGCTCTCCACCCAGGTCATCAAGCTCGGCGCGAGCTGCATGGTAACGGCGGTAATCTTCGATCTCAAGACCGCCGCAAGCGAAGGCGGAGCGAGCCAGGAAGGCGGCTGCAGCGAGGAAGACCTCGCCAAGTCGATGAAATCCGTAGTCACCAAACTCACCCAGGCCAAGTAGCCAGTGTCCTGGGCCAAGAGTCAAAAAGATCAAGGCCTTCTCATTGGAGGGGACAGGATGAAGCCTCTGCATGCGTGGTCGATAAACTGGAGTCTGCTGCTCATCCTGACGACGTCCTTTGGCCTGCCTGGCTGCGGGGGCGGCGTGATCGATCCCGCCTGCGATTCGGACTGCGACGCCAGCCTGTGCATGGTTTGTCTGGATGATGAGTGCGTGTCTTCTTGCACAGTCGATCAAATCTGCGAGAACGGCACCTGCGTGAACGACACCTGCGATTCGGACTGCGACGCCAGCCTGTGCATGGTTTGCCTGGATGATGAGTGCGTGTCTTCTTGCTCGGTCGATCAAATCTGCGAGAACGGTACCTGTGTGGCGACCTGCATCGGCCCTAGCCAAAGCGCCTGCGATGTGCCCAACGGCGAAGGGGAGCAGAGCCGGAGCTGCGTCGATGGCCAGTGGAGCGACTATGGTCCCTGCATGCTCGTCAGCTGCGATGATGGCTACTTGATGTCCGACGAACAATGTCTCCCCCAAGGCACCTGGAGCGACTGGAGCGACTGGCGGAAGAGTGGGAACTGCTCGGAAATCTCTGGTGAGGATCTCCTACAGCACTTCATCCGAACGCGAACCTGCTCTCCCCCGACGCATATCTGTGACGGGAGTGCCACGGAAACCCGAGACCTGCCCTGCATGAAAATCAGGATGATGAGCTACAATATTCACGCGGGCATGGACCCCGACCCCTGGGCCATGCACGTCAACGGTGAATCTCTCGATGCCGTCGTACAAATGATCACAAACGACCAGGTCGATATTGCGCTGCTGCAAGAGGTGCAACAAGACGGCTGGTACTACCACCGCTACGTTCAACCGAACCTCCATGCCGAACAAATCGGATATTTGCGCAACGAGCTTGCTGCGGCTGGGTATCGGGGGATTTACGCGAAATTCAGAGATCAGGGGAGATATCGACCCGACACGGAATACCTGCCGGACACCCCGATGGAGCTCGAAAGGGACGACAACAGCGCGATCATCCGCGATGGGACTCACAACATCATGACTTTCATGTCTTCCCGCGTAAAAGGCGGCCTCGTCCACAAGGATGTCGCGACACCTGGGCAATCGTGGTGGTTCTCGGAGGTGATCAGCACATGGGATCCGCCTACGACCTGGGAAAACGTGCGCCGGATGTTGACCATGAAGTTTTTTCTTCCAGGCTTCGAGCCCCTGATCGTCATCAACCTTCACATCGTGCCCCACAACAGCACCACGCCTATAGAACGGATGGCGGAAAAAAGGGACGAGCTTTCGACCGTGTTGGTCCAGCAGGGGGTATACGCCGACCACCAGCACCCCGTGGTGATAGGCGGAGATTTCAACATGCTCAGGATGGCCGGCACCACCCAGGAAGAGGCCGCCTCGATTGAAGACGCCCCCTATACTTGGCAAAACCTGCCGCCCGGGGAAAACCAGGACTGGGTCAGGGCGGTAGAAGAGTTTGGCGTGGCGGAATACAGCAGAGTAAGCAACTGGGGCTTCAAGGATCCCGCCTATGAATGCTACGCCGGCGGTCCCCATCGCTCTGTCGATTTTATCTTCTTCAAAAGAATGCCCTGCTCGAACCATCTTCGACAAAGGCCCACGGGGCCCACCGGATATAACATTTCCGATCACCCGGTCCTCTTCGTGGATTTCTATCTACCCCCACTACCGCCGAGCTAAGTCGATCCGGGGAGGGGCGAACCCAAGACCCTATTCGTGATCGGGATCGTGTCGGGCCACTGGCTCCGCGGCGATTTCGCGCATCAGATAATAGGCACCCGCGGCACCGGGGCGGGTTTCCAAGAAGCCCTCGTCTAAGCCCTTTTCCAAAAGTTTAATGAGCTCATGGCGGTTGCTGCCTGTGGCCTTGTGCAGGTCTTCCAGGGTACAGGGCCTTCGGCCCAGAGTCGCCCGGATGCGCTCCAATAGATCGTCCTGCCCGGCATCGGGCAATTCGCGCCCCCGATACCCGGCTACTACCAGGGCCCTGGGCCCGAAGAGCTTCTGAGCTTGTTTCAGGCATTCCGGCGAACAGGGGCCCAGTTCGCGTCCAGGACTGGGGCGCACGGGGGTGTTAATGTCGATGCTGTTGGCCCGTAAGCCGTCCAGAATGGAGGCCAAAGCCTGCAAGCTGGCCTCCGAGTCGTTGATGCCTGGCACGATGACGACTTCGATGCGCACCTGACCGGGATGATTGGCGCAGGCCTGGCGCAGGCCATCCAGCATCTGATCGAAACCGATATCTGCATGGGGTCGGTTGATGCGGGCGAAGGTCTCTGGATCGCCGGCGTCCAAGTTGGGCGCGAGGATGTCAGCCTTCTGGGCGTCTTTGGCCACGTCTTCCCGGTACAGGAGTCCGCCGTTGGTTAGCAGGACCACCGGCACATCGCTCATGGCGTGCAAGCCGTCTATTAATGCGCCAAGGCTTGCCACCAGGCTGGGATCGCCGCTACCCGCCAAAGTGAGCACGTCGGGCCGGGGACCGCGCTCCAAAGCGGCCTTCACCTCGGCTAAGATCTCGTCGACCGGCGCGAAATCCTTCCGCACAAGCGTGGTTTCCGGCGTGGGGCCCAGCTGGCAATATATGCAGTCGTAGTTGCAAATCTTGTGGGGCACCAAATCGATGCCCAAAGAAAGCCCAAAACGCCGTGAAGGCACGGGCCCATATACGCGCGTCGCTTTCATTTTCGCCTCCTCCTCTTCCCCATGCGCTACCACAGAAGCATACGCAAGCCCAAAATCATCAGCACCAAGCCGGCCACGGCCTCGATGCGCTTATCCAACCTGCCCGAAAGAGCATGGCCCAGACGCATGCCCAACCAGGTGCCGGCGGCGGCCACCAGGCCGATGATGGCCACGGCCCAGGAAAGCTGCCACCAATCCATGACCAGGGCCATGCCCACCCCGGCACCCAAAGCGTCGATGCTTACGGCGACAGACAGCCCAAGAAGACTCCAGCCCAGGGTAGGATCGGAGGCCTCCTCGCAAACCTCTGTCCGTTCCTTATGGCGAAAGGCACCGATGATCATCTTCAGCCCGATGGCCTGCAGCAAACCGAAGGCCACCCAGTGATCGTAGGCACCGATGACGCCGGCCAGACCCATGCCGGCCAAGGCGCCCAGGACCGGCATGAAGGCCTGAAAAAAACCAAAGGAGAAAGAAAGCCGAAACACCTGCCGGGGTGAACAAGAATTGAGTCCACAGGCCGCGCCCACGGAAAAAGCATCGGCCGCCAGGGCCAATGCCAGCAGGATGACTTCCAGCAAGCTCACCCATTGAAGCTCCCACGCTCCTCCTGGGAATTCGAGCAAAAATTTGCCAGAATGTAATCAAACGCCCTTGGGCTGGTCTTTCTCTTTAAGGCTGCACAATAAACCTTAGAGGAGGATGAGATGAAGAAAGTCAAAAAACTGTTTTTTATTAGCGCATTGACGATTTTGGCCACAGCCTGTGGTGGCTTTTCCGATATGGATGACCCCACGGGCGCCGCCAGCCTGGAGGGTCTGGCCCTGACCGCTCAGGGCGAAATCCTGGCTTCGGTGGACGTGTATTTGGTTCGAGATGGCCTGGCCGTCCTTGGGGTCAAAACGGACGAACAGGGCATGTTCAGCATGGAACTAGACGAGTTGGGTCCGGTGGACATCGTGGTCAACGACGGGGCGGGCTTGGGCTCACTGAAACAGATGGCGGTCTACGAAGGGGCCAACGACGCGGGTCGGCTCTTTGTACAGCCCTTAGAAAGCATCTCTCCTGTCGTGGACATGCGCGGGGTGGGATTCGAAGAGCGAGTTACCTCCGAAGGGGGCGACTACATCGATCCCAAGTACAACTCAGACCGATCGGCCGTCTTCGCCGCTCGCAAGCTGGGCGGCAGCGCCAATTACGAAATCGTACGTATTGATCTGCCGATGGGCCAAGAAACCGTCCTCATCGACGACGTCGATCTGGTCACTTCCTACACCGAAGAAATCCAACTCCTGGACGATCGGGTCCTGCAATACCGGGCCACCATGGCCTCCCCCGAAAATCCGGAGACACTCACCCAAGGCCTGGTCCTCATCGACACGAGCTCGGGACAAAAACTCTTGGAGATGCCCTGGTGGCAGATGTTTTCAGAGGCCTGGGTGGCCGGCGACGACATCTGCTACTTCGATGGCTATGAACGCCAACAAGCCTTCGACACCCTTTTCGGCTGGGCCTACGAGTATCAGGTGCGGCCCGTGCGAATCAATTTGACCACCGGTCAGCAGGAATTGGGCGCGACCTTGAGCGGTTGGAAAACCGGCTCGGACATGTGGATCCGGGGTGGCCACAAGGTGGCCTTCCGACCTCAACGAGACTGCGACTACGAAGACCCCAATTGCAGCTGGGATCCTTTGACCTCGATCTACATGACCGACTTTGCAAATCTGACAACCAGCTACATTGGCGATTCGGGAGACGCCTATTCCTTTGCCTTGTACACTTCCTGGAACGGCCAAGCCATCTTCTTCCTCCACAACCTGGACGTTTACGAGCAGGCCATCATGCGCATGGACGTATCCACGGGCCAAGTCTCCACTTTGCGCACCATTGAGGCTGGCGATGGTAGTATCTACCGAATGACCCTGAGCCCGGACAACAGCGAACTGTTGCTCGATCGAAGGGTTTACGAAGGCACTCATTTCGTGGCGGGAGCAGTCAGCCGCATGGCGCTGAGCGACAACAGCCTGACCCCATTATCCCTGAATCACACCGCAGGTTCAGACACCTTCACCCTCTGCCAAGGCGAGTACAGCTCCTGCATCATGAGCTACCTGGATGACAGCCTCACGGTGCGCATCACCGAGACCTTTGATCTCACCAGTCAGCGCGCGGGCGCCCTCGTCGACTTCACTGCAGATGGCAGCGCCGTGGCCAGGCTCTTCCCCATCGGCGAAGGCGACTATCAAGTACCCCGCCTCTTGACCAGCCCGGACAGCAGCATCGAGGCCCTGCGTCTCCGCAATTTGGATACCGGCTTTTTCCAACTGCTGACCGGACCGGCCGGCACACCAGCCGACCAGATGCAGCCGCAAACCTTCATCACGGCCAACCACAGCACCATGGCCTTTTCCGAAGATGGGACGTACTTGTTTTACTTCACCCGGGATCCCATCTCTGGCTACACGCAACTGTTCCGAGTGGAAAACACCGAATAGGGGTCGATGATCAAGCTGGTCGAATCAGCCAGAGCCGGCGATCGGAGGGCGCAGCGAGCGCTCTTCGATCGCTTTCACCCACGCATGATGGCGTATTGCATGAGATGCGCCAACGGCGATCGAGAGCGAGCCATGGACTGGACCCAAGAAATCTTTTCAAGGATGTTTACGGGCCTGACCAAGCTACGGGACCCGGCTCGCTTCAGCCCCTGGCTTTTTACCATCGCGGCCAACGTATGCAGAACCCAGGGTGCTCGTCACAAACGACAACGCGAAGCCCATGGCTTCTTCGTCCTGGAAATGGAAAACCGCCCCCAGGCCGAGGACAAGCAGGCCATGGAAAGACGCATCGGAGCGGTCAAGCAAGTCCTCGAAAACATCGAAGACGCCAAGTCCAAAAAGATCTTCATGCTCAAGTACACAGAGCCCGAACACACAACACGCCAAATCGCGGAAAGCTTGGGCATCCCCCACGGCACCGTGACCGTCACCCTCTCTCGGGTCCGAGCCAAATTGAAAAATCAGTTGGCGCTCGTGCTCTGCGAGGAGGCCGGCTGATGTCCACCTGCCCTATTCAGTCCATCGAAAAGCTCCGCGCCTTGCTGGCCGGCCAACTCGACGAGGCCCTGGCAACCGAACTGCGAAAGCATCTGCAAACGGACTGTGAACACTGCATGAGGCTTTTCGAAGAAATAGACGAGGGCGAACTGCTCGAATGGGCTGCTGAACCTGCGGCCCGCCTCAACGCAAGCGAGGCCGATGCGATGTTCAACGCGGCCAATCCCAAAAAAAACGCATCCTGGCTGTTGCGCTTTTTCCACTGGCCCGTGTTGGTGCCTGCCGCCTCCCTGGCTGCAATCCTGCTTATCATTTTGTTCATCGCGCCCTGGGGCTCAGAGCCCAAACCGGACGAAATGGGCATCAAGGCCGCGGGCCACGTGACGCCCATCAAAGCTCAGCTCATGGGCATTATCGGACAAATCCGCAATGGCCGGCCCCTGGCCGTTCAACGCGCCCAATCCGTAGAGCCCCTGCTCCCGGGTCAGGTCCTGATGTTGCGTTACCACATTGATCGACCGGCCTGGATTTACCTGCTTGCACAAGATGGAAATCGGGTCTCTTGGCT
>JAUVAM010000360.1 GCA_030591745.1 Deltaproteobacteria bacterium | reverse complement strand
GCCAAGGGCCCGGTATTCCTCCTCACGGCGTTTCGACAATTTGGAACCGTCCGGGCCGTGGGTCAGGGGCATGTGGGCAAATTCCGGGGCTTTCAGGCCCAGGGCCTCGTAAATCAGAAGTTGTTTGGGCGTATTGTCCACATGATCGTTGCCTCGAATTACATGGCTGATGCCCATGTCGGCGTCGTCTATCACCACGCAGAAATTGTAAGTGGCGCTGCCGTCGGAGCGAGCCAAAATCATATCGTCTAAGCGCTCTTCATCGATGGGGATGGGGCCCAGGACCAGATCGGTGAAAGAATCCGGCAGGGCATCCCAGGGGGTCTTGAAGCGCACGACAAAGGGCTGGTCGCCCAGGTCCCGATTCGGGTCCAGATCTCGGCAAGTGCCGTCATACTTGTAGGTTCGCTTTTCCGCGATGGCTTTCTGGCGCTTGGCATCCAGATCTTCGGCTTTGCAGGTGCAGCGATAGGCCTTGCCCTCTTCCAGCAAGCGGTCCAGATGCTTGCGATAGAGTTCGGTTCTTTGCGATTGGAAGATCGGATCTTCATCCCAGTCCAGGCCGATCCAGCGCAGGCTGTCTAGAATTTGCTCCACCGCCTCGGGGGTGGATCTTTCTTTGTCGGTGTCTTCAATGCGCAGCACGAAACGACCGCCGTGGTGTCGCGCGAAGAGGTGGTTGAAGATGGCGGTTCGAACTCCACCCACGTGAAGGTAGCCGGTGGGGGAGGGAGCGAAACGTACTCGGATGTCTTGGCTCATTGTTTCTCCGGATTCAGCGGTATGCGCGCATCCAGCTTTGCTGGGGGCGTCGGATGAAATAGTCGCGCACGGCGGCCATCAGGGTGTTGGAGGCCAACAAAGCGCAGTGCTCCTCGGCTTTGGGCATGCCGCCCAAGGCCTCCAGGATGCGAGATTGGGTGATGGTTTTGGCCTCGGATACATCCAGGCCTTCGGCCAGGCGGGCACACATCGAGCCGCTGGCCATGGAAGAGGCACAGCCGTCGGTTGTGAAGTGGACCCGAAAGAGTCGATCGTTCAAGACCCGGATCCAGTAGTTCATGGTGTCGCCGCAAGGACCTGTGACGCAGCCGTGACCGACGAAACGTTCCGGCTCGCCAAAGTTGTGCGGGTTGTTCATCTGTCGCAAGGCTTCTTTTGTGAAAGAGAAAGGCTCCTGCACGGTTCCTTCTTGGACTGGTCCTTCTTGGACTGGTCTTTCTTGGATGGGCTCCATCTGAATCCTCCTGTGCCGACCGGATCTATAGCCTTTCGTAAGCCCTGGGGCAAGCCTTGACCGTGACCAGTCCCGGGGCCTAAGCTGCCCCCATGATCAAGCTGAACGCCATGGCCGGGATGCTGTTTTTTTCTATGTTTCTTTGCTGGCTTGCCCCGTCACAGGCTCAGGCTTACTTGCGCAGCAGCGATCCGGACACAGGCGAGGAGCTATTCCAAGCCAATCGCCGGGTTGAAGTTTTGGCCTATCAGGCTTGCAGCTTTAACTTGGCGACCGCCAACTGTCTGCCCGCCTTGTGGGCCGGCCTGGATGCCTGGAACAACCATCCTTGCACGGATTTTGCCTTCCTGACCGGCGGCACCACCAGCGACGGCAGCTTTGGTTACAACCCGGACAGCATGGACGCCAATTTCAACCTGTTGATCTTTGTGCGGGATTCCTGGCGCCACGACCGCAATGCCCTGGCCATGACCACCACCACCTACGACGCCAACACGGGGCGCATCGTGGACTCGGACGTGGAGTTCAACGAGCAGCACTTTGTGTTTGCCACCGATGGCGATCCTTTATTCTACGATCTACAGAGCACCATGGCCCACGAGGCCGGCCACATTTTGGGTCTGGCCCATTCGGCCTTCTGGGACGCCACCATGGATCCCCAGATCGATCCGGGTGAGCTCGAAAAACGGGATCTTCACAGCGACGACATCGAAGGCCTCTGCGCCATCTACCCCCCGGATTCCGGTTGCGATTGCGCCAGCGCTTCAGGTGGCCCGATTGGCCTGTTCTTTGCCCTGGGTCTACTTGCTTTTCTTGATCGGTGGTCACTGCGAGGGCCTTGACGGATACGGGCCTGCGAGCCTAGTATGCGGTTAATGAAACGGACACTTATCCTGTTATCCTCCTTGTGCGTCTTGTCGGCGCTGTGCATTTCAAGTCTGCCCGCTCAGGCATCTTCGGCTCTGTATCTCAACCTGGATGCTCTCATTGAACAGGCCGACCGGGTGGTGGTGGTCGACGTGGAGTCCTGTAGTAGCGCATGGGGGCCCAAACGACGGCTTATCCACACCACCTGTACGCTGAAGGTGGACCAGGATGTGGCTGGGTCGGGGACTGCTGAAATCAAACTGGTGCAGCCCGGGGGTAAGGTGGGCCGCTGGGCGCAGAAATCCCACGGCTATCACGGTTTTGTCGCGGGCCAAAAATTGTTGCTGTTTTTGCGTCTTCATACCGGGGTGGCGCGGGTCGTGGGTATGAGCCAGGGCGTGTTTTTGCCGAAGGCGAAGCTTTGGAAACAGGCAATCCAGGGCCTGAGCTTCCCTCAAGGCGGTGGCCGGACGCTGGAGTTGGATGCTGGCAAGGATTTTGAACGTATCCGTTCTGCCTGGAAACTCAGGAAAGAATAATAATGACTGGTCTTTGTTGGCGCATGTGTTGGACCGGCCTTCTGGCCTTGTCTTGGATGATTCCTTCCGGAGCGGAGGCCTTTGAGCGCTCTCGAGATCCTAACAACTTTGCCTGCCTGTGGTGGGATACGCGACAGGTGGAGATTGTCTTGAATCAGGTCTGTAGCGATGATGTGGCCGAGGCCAACTGTGTACCGGCGATTCGGCGGGCTCTCGACGTTTGGAATGAGCCCGCCTGTTCTGACTTTCAGTATCTGTCTGCTCTGAGTGCGAGAACAGACGTGGGATTTGACCAGGACGACCAAGACAGCAACATCAACCTGATTATCTTCATTGAAGATTTGGCCTCCTGGCGTCACATGGCCTCATCCATCGCCATCACCACGACCACTTACGATCGGCAGACTGGGCAGATCGTGGACACGGACGTGGAATTCAACGGCGTGAACTTCACGTTTTCCACCAGCGACTCGGCTGTGGATCGGATGGACATTGAAAACACCCTGGCTCACGAGGCCGGCCATATGCTTGGTTTGGATCACAGCTCGAACCCGGATGCCACCATGTGGGGCACGGCCGGCCCAGGCGAGTTGAATAAACGAGATTTAACGGAGGACGACGTGGACGGGCTTTGCCACGTCTATCCGGCCGGTGAGGATTTGCCCGCATGTCCCGGGGGGCCACCCCCGCCTGATGATGGTGGTTGTAGCGCCGCGGGCAAGTCGGACAGCACTTCGAGCTTGATCGGCATGGCTTTTTTGGCGTACATGTTTCGTCGGCGACGTCACGCTGACGTGTCTGGTTAATGGGAGGTTGGTTCCATGAGACTGAGATTTTCTTTGTTGGTTGTGCTTTTCGCGGTGGGGGGCCTCTTGACTGCCGCTTGTGATGATGGCACCCGTTTTCGGACGGTCAAGACGCATTACGACCTGTTTTTCCCTGAAGGCGCGGTGCAGAAGGATACCTTTGTCCAGAAGGCCTCGGCCAAGATCGATGTTTTGTGGATCGTCGACAACTCGGCCAGCATGCAGCAAGAGCAGGCCAACCTGGCGGCCAACTTCAATGCCTTCATCAGCGTGGTGGAGGATTCGGAAGTGGACTACCAGATCGGCGTGACCAGCACGGACGTGGATCTGCACGGCGGCAGCCTTTTGGGCAGTCCCAAGATCATCGTGCCCGGCACCAACGCCGAAAGCCAGTTCGCCGCCAACGTGCAGGTGGGCATCGATGGCGGGGGCCACGAACAGGGCCTTTTGGCGGCTCATACGGCCCTGAGCGAGCCTATGATCTCTTCCGGCAACGCAGGCTTTCTGCGCGCCGACGCTGCTTTGGCCATGATCTTCGTCAGCGACGAAGACGATCATTCCTTCGGCATGATCACCTACTACCGGCGCTTTTTTGAGCAACTTAAGGGTGTGGGCAATGAAAACAGGGTCATGGCCGCGGCCATCGTCGGCGATCAACCCGATGGTTGTTCCAATCCCTCAACGGGCTCCGCCGCGGCCGGCACCCGTTACCATCAGTTGGCGCAGGCCGTGGGCGGCAACATCGGCTCCATTTGCTCGGATGACTTTGGAGCGACTTTGAACCAGATGGGTTTGACCGTGGCTGGCCTGGATCGCAAGTTTACCCTGTCCGACACCAACCCGGATGCCAACTCCGTCACGGTCATGGTGGACGGGCAGCCCAAAGAGCAAGACTGGGAGACCGGCTGGTGGTACGAGGACGGCATCATCTCCTTCAACGGCAGCTACGTGCCGCCCCCCGGGGCCGTCATTGAGGTCAGCTACAAGCACCCGCAGCGGGAGTTCCTCCTGAGTCAGGTGCCGGCTTATGATTTGGCGGATCCGGGCGCGGACATATCGGTGATTGTCTACCCGCCGGAGGCTTCCGATTGTTCAAGCAATGACGACTGCGCGGGTCTGACCTGCGGTTTGGCCGCCAAATGTGGAGGCCAGCCCATCGACTACAGCCTGTCTTCCGGCTGGGTTTTGGAGACCCGGAGTCTCGCTGGGGTCGATCAGTTTGTCGTCGCCTTTGAGCGTAACTACTACCCCGACGGCGGAGCCACGGTACAGGTGGAGTACACTTGCCTCGGCGGTTGCGTCAGCCCCTGACGTGAAGGGAATGGATGCCATGCGACGCGTGATTTTGATCATGATGCTGAGTTTGCTTTGGGCCGCTTGCGCGGGCTCGACTTCGGATGAAGGCTGTAAGAAAGATGGGGATTGCCCCATCAATTGGCGCTGTGACGTCTATTCGTCGTCCTGCCGTTGCGTCAGCGACGCCGCCTGCAACGCGGACCTCGGCGAGAAGTGCATGCCCGATGGTCAATGCCGCATTTATACAGGCTGCACAAGTGACGTTGAATGCGGCAGCTTGTATCGCTGCGATACGGGCACGGGCGAATGCCTGTGCATCGACGACGCGGCTTGCGCCGAGGGCG
>JAUVAM010000571.1 GCA_030591745.1 Deltaproteobacteria bacterium | reverse complement strand
GAAGGTGCATATCGATTCATGCGGCAATATCGCCTTTTTCGTCAGGTGATGAATAGGGATTGAGGAGAGAAGATGCCCAAGATCAAGATGGATCGTTCTCATGGCCTGTCCATGGATGACGCACGAAGCAAAGTGGAGAATTTGGCCGCTGATCTGGAAACCCGTTATGGCATCACGAGCAACTGGTCCGGTAACAAAATGAAATTTAAACGGACCGGTGTGAAGGGTCATGTGGAACTTGCAGACGGCAAGGTTTCCGTGCTGGTGGATTTGTCCATGATGCTGGCGCCACTAAAGGGCAAAGTGGAGGCGCGGCTGAAGCAGAATCTGGAAGAGGAATTCGCCTAATTAAGGCCTCATGCGGCCAGGTGTTGTTCGAGGCTATTTTGGCCTACTTGGGTATAAAAGCGGGTGAACTCAACTCCAAATCCGCCCTGGCGCTCCAGGGCTCGGCTTGAGAGGCCGACGCGTCTGACGCGGCCGGTGATCATGACGGTGCAAGCGAGATGGGGCAGTTCGATGTTGATCGTGACGCTATCTGACAAGGCCGGCGTACAAGGCCCCACCAGGTAAGCGCCACTCTCGCTCAAGTCAAAGAGGTCAACCTGCATGTATTCGCCACGATATTTCAAGGTAGCTTCCAGCATGCGACGGTCCCGATATCCTGTGCGTCGGTTGGACATGTCGGCCTCCTGATAACCGATTATGGTGTTACTTTATCCCACAATGGATTACACGTCAACAAAGAGACCACATTGTTTTCTGTGAGGCTGGTATGAGTGATGGCGGCTTGAAACCTAAAGCGGTGGTGCTGCTGAGTGGCGGTTTGGATTCGACGACTTGCTTGGCCCTTGCGATTGAGCAGGGATTTTCGACCTATACCTTGGCCTTTGACTATGGCCAAAGGCATGATCGTGAGTTGGAAATGGCCGCCTGGCAGGCACAGGCACAGGGTTCCATGGAGCATATCGTGGTTTCTTTGGATATGCGGAAAATCGGCCGCAGCGCCTTGACGGCGGACATCGAGGTGCCGAAGCATGAAGAGCAAGGCATACCGGCGACCTATGTGCCGGCCCGAAACGCGGTTTTTCTGTCTCTGGGCCTGGCCTGGGCCGAAGTCTTGAGGGCACCGAATTTATTCATCGGGGTCAATCAAGTGGATTTCAGTGGCTATCCGGATTGCAGAAAGGATTTCATCGAAGCCTTCGAGCGCATGGCCAACCTGGCCACGCGCATGGGCACCGAGGGGGAAAGCGTTCGCATCCACACGCCGCTTCTCGATATGGACAAAGCCGACATCGTCCGAAGCGCCAGCCGCTTGGGCGTAGATTTAGCCCAAACGCATACTTGCTATGATCCAAGTCCGGAAGGGCTCTCTTGCGGCACCTGCCCCAGCTGTCGTTTGCGCTTGAAAGGTTTCGAAGAAGCGCAGGAACAAGATCCGATCCCCTATGAGTCCGTGTCTTAAATGACCAATTGCGCAGGTTTTTTGTAGAGTCGTTCGCAGTAGTTGCAGCGAACGGAGGCCTGGGCGCCTTCGCCTTCTCTTACAAAATGCGTGGTGACGTTTTCTATGTTTGTGATGCAGTTTGGGTTGGGGCAGCGCAAGAGTCCCTTGAATTTTTTGGGGACATGAATGGCTCGTTTTTCTACGACCTCGCCATTTTCGATGATGTTGATCGTGGCGGTCGGTGCGACCAAGGCGATTCTGTCGGTGACGTGGGCCGTCAGCTTGAGATTTTCAACTTTAACGATGTCTTTTTTGCCCAGTCGCTTGCTTGGAAAGTTCATGCCCACCGTCAAAATTCCATCCTGGCCGACCCCCAGCACATCGACGACTTTAAGCGCCATGGGACTGGGGATGTGATCGATGACGGTTCCTTTTTCTATTGCGTAAACCTTGTGTGTTTTGCTCATTGGATGGCTCCGGTCACGAGTCCAAGCAAAGCCTGGCGAGTTGGAACCCCGTTGTGCGCCTGGCGGAAGTAGATCGCGTTCGGCATGTCGTCTACTTCTTCCGCGATTTCGTTCACTCGAGGCAAGGGATGCATGATGCGGGCTTGCTGGCAGTTGCCGGAAAGGGTTTCCGGTTTGATTCGGTAGGCGCCGGCGACGCGCTCGTATTCGAGCAGGTCGGCAAATCGTTCCTTCTGGATTCGGGTGACATAGAGCACATCGAGGGCCTGGTCGAGTGACTCCAGATCGTCCGCTTCGCTGAATTTTGTCCCCGCTGAATTGAGCTCATCGCAGAGATGCCCCGGCATGCGCAGTCCAGGCGGGGACACAAAAACAAGTTGCGCTCCGAACAGGCTTAGCGCCATAGCCAAGGAATGTACCGTCCTGCCGTACTTGAGGTCGCCCATGAGGCCGATCTTGAGTCCTTCTAAGCGACCGAACTCTTCTTGAATGGTCACGAGGTCGAGAAAGGTTTGGGTCGGATGCTGGTTGGATCCATCCCCTGCGTTGATCACGGGGACGTTCGCGACTTCGGAAGCGAGCCTGGCCGCGCCTTCTACGGGATGCCGAATCACGATTGCGTCTACGTAACCCGTGACCGTCTTGATTGTGTCCCCGAGTGTTTCGCCCTTTTTGGCCGAAGAAACGTTGGGGTCTGCAAAGCCGATGACCCGTCCGCCCATGCCGTTCATCGCGGCTTCGAAACTGAGTCTGGTTCTGGTGGACGGCTCAAAAAAGAGGGTGGCCAGCACTTTGCCGTTGAGCACATTCTCCCAGCGTCCTTGCTTGACCTCCAGGGCTTTGTTCACGATGGCTTGAATTTCGTCTTTGGAAAAGTCCCGGATGGACACGATGGATTGGCCTTGCATGTCCATGCAAGCCTCCTTGGGGAAGATGTTGGGTCAGGATGGCGGGGTCTATTTTTTTAAGATGATCACCTTGGTGGCAAGCACCATCGGCTTTTTGCCCTTGGCGTAGTAAATCTGCAAGGTGTGCTTTTTCCCTGGAAATTCGGTTGAGTCAATGATGATTTGGCTGGCCAAGGTTCTCTGGCCTTTTTGTCCCGGGACGTTGGCCAAGGCGACCGGCTCTTTTTTTTCATCAAGCACGACGACGCCGATTTGGTCAACCGGCACCGAGCGCTTGAAAAATGCCACGAAATGAATGACCCATTTCCCGCCTTGATCCTGTTTGAAGTTTTTGCGATCTTGCTTCTTCATTTTTTTGAGGAAGCCCGTGGCTGAAGTCGGGATGTCGATGGGATTGGCGTTGGTGATGATTTTGCCTTTCAGGGCTTTCGGGGCAGCTTGAGCCAATACCGGAGGTGCTGCAAACGCAAAGATCAACACGATGGCCAGCAAGGCCGTCAGAATTTTGGTTTGTCCCATGATTTTTCCTCCCGATTTGATTTGCCTATACCTATCCTAAGCTTAGACCTCGATCAAAAGAACTG
>JAUVAM010000585.1 GCA_030591745.1 Deltaproteobacteria bacterium | reverse complement strand
GCTGTCCCTGTCCGCATAGACCAGGGCATGATCCGTGAAGGCATCGCAGTCGGCCACGGCCACGTCTTCACAGACAGGCCCTCCGCCGTCGCTGCCGCATGCCGAAAACAAGGTCAAACCGCAACCCAACAACACGAGGGAAACTGGCTTTCCTGCACGAAACAAAAAGGTCTTCATAGGGCGCTCCTCGGCGACGAAAAAGCCTTGGCCAATTCTAGCTAATTATTTGAGAATCATACCATAAAAGCCGAGATAAGAGGAGAAATTGGGGCGGGCGAAAATTTGCCGGCATGGCAGCGGTTCGCCCAAAAAACCTGGGCCAATTCGACTCTTGAGAGGATGCCTTTGATCTGATCCGTTGGAACTGGAAAAGGGAAAGCAAGCCGTGTTATCCTGCCACCTCACAATCAGAGAGACGGGAAAATATGCAGCGCGACAAATTCAAGAGGGCGAAGATGAACCCTGTCTCGCTTTTTGCTGCTCTGGTCTTGCTCTTGGCCTCGAGCGGAATCTCGTTGGCGAGCGACGAGGGAGAGACCTCGGGGCCAGGCGACTTCGCCGACATGGACTTGGAGGCCCTCTTGGCCTCGCCGGTGGTGGAGTCGGCCTCCCGGCGCGCCGAGTCCCTGGACGATGCGCCGGTTTCGGTGAGCCTAATCACCGCGGAGGACATCCAGGCCTCGGGCGCCCAAAACTTAGCGGAACTTTTGCGTCTGGTGCCCGGCGTCTACGTGCGGCAGAACCAGGCCAATCACTTTGAGCTGGGCATGCGGGGGGTTTCCAAACTGCTGAACAATCGGGTGCTAGTGCTCATCGACGGCAGGCAAGTGGCCGAACGACTCACCGGTCTGCAACCCTGGGGCGGGCTGCCCGTGGCCCCGGGGGACATCGAGCGCATCGAGGTCATCCGTGGGCCGGGCTCGACCTTCTACGGGGCCAATGCCATGAGCGGCGTGGTGAACATCGTCACCAAGCGCCCCATCGATCATCCGGGCGTCGAAGCCGAAGCCTGGGGCAGCATGGGGGTGCTCACCGGCCAGACCCATGGCGGCAAGGACTGGCTGCACAATGGAGGAAGCGGGCGAGCCGCGGTCAACTGGGCCAACGAGGCCGGCACCTTCGGGATGCGCTTGAGCGGCAGCTTGATGCACCAGCCGGAATGGCCCAACAACATGTCGCCTGTCTTTCAATACGGACCTTTTCACTACGCAACCCGACTGGTGGCCGACTGGCGACCCGGCCCGGACATGGATCTCTTCGCCGCCCTGAGTCACAGCCACAGCGAATACATCCACGTGGTGGATCCGGGCACTTTGTCCACCTGGAACACCATGGACCAGCAGGCCTTCACCCTTCGCTTTGAAAAACGCAACCTGGTGCTGGATGGATTGACGCTGAAAGCGGAACTGGACGGACGGCGCCTGTCGGAAGACTACGACGCAGAAAAAGAAAATGCAGCCGATTACGTGCAACAGTCCACCCGGGGCACCTACGCCTCGAAAGAAATCCATGCCCTCGTCCAATTGGACTGGACCGCCTTCGATGGCCGCAATGTCCTGAGCCTGGGCGGGGAGTTCACCTGGTTCAGCGTGGACGAGTTCTTCACCAAACCCAATTTCGCCTTTGGGGCGCTGTTGATCAACAACGAGCTGCGATTGCTGGAAGACCGCTCCTTGATTTTGCACCTGGGGGGCCGCTTCGAGCAGGTGACGGCCCAGGAAGACAGCCTGTTCGGCAAGGTCGTCCACCGGCACTTGAGCCCTCGGGTCGCCGTGGTCTACAAGCCGGCCAAGGACCATGCCCTCAGACTCTCTTTGAGCTCGGCCTACCGCACGCCCACGCCTTTCGAGCTCTTCATCAATGTGGACGCCCAGCTCAACGAGCCGCCTTTGCCCATCCACCGTTTCGTGGTCGGCAATCCCCTGCTCAAGCCCGAAGAAGTATGGGCCATGGAGTTGGGCTACAGAGCCCGGTTGTTTGAAAAGTTGCGCTTGGATGCGGTTGTATTCGGCCAGCAGATCCGCAACATCATCGGTCCGGTGCGAGGCACCGTCATGCCCTCCTACCAGGACAACTTAGACAATGTAGACCAGGTGGGTCTGGAGGCGGGTCTCTCTTGGGCTCCCTGGACCCGACTGAGAACCAGCCTGAACTATACCTTCGTCTACAGTCGCGTTCCGGACAGCGGCGATTGGGACAAAAACTGGCCCGTCCACCTCTGGAGCCTGGGTACTGAATTGCGCCTGCCCTGGCGAAGTCGCTTTAATCTTCAGGTCTACCTGATCTTCGATCACAAACCCTGGGTGTCCTCGCTCAACAACCTGGACTCGGACTACCCCTACTTCGACTGGCAGCAGCGTCAAGCGGCCGACCAGGCGGTGGTGAATCTGCGTTTCGGCAAGTTTTTCTTCGACGACCAGGCCGAGGTCTTCTTCGCGGTGAAAAACCTGGTGGGTTTTTGGCGAGACGATGCCGGACTGCGCATGTTACCCCACGAAAACCTGCAGCCCATCGGCGGCACCCTGCTCATCGGCCTGATCGCCAGAGGGTTATGAGATGAAAAGAGTGGAGCAGGGCAAACGAACAAGAATTTCTTTGATCTCGCTGTTGTCAGGCTTGGTCTTGCTCTTGGCCATACCCGGCATGTCCTTGGCGGAAGAGGCTGGAGAAACTTCGGATACTGGCGACTTCGCCGACATGGACTTAGAGGCCCTCTTGGCCTCGCCCGTGGTGGAGTCGGCCTCCAGACGCGCCGAATCCCTGGATGACGCGCCTGCTTCGGTGAGCCTGATCACAGCGGAAGACATCCAGGCTTCGGGCGCTCAAAACCTGGCGGAGCTCTTGCGCCTGGTGCCCGGCATCTATGTGCGACAAAACCAGGCCAACCACTTTGAGTTGGGCATCAGGGGCATTTCCAGCCTGCAGAACAACCGGGTGCTGGTGCTCATCGACGGAAGGCAGGTCACCGAACGACTCTCCGGGGCGCATATTTGGGGCGGGCTGAGCGTGGACCCGGGGGACATCGAGCGCATCGAGGTCATTCGCGGGCCCGGCTCGACCTTTTATGGGGCCAATGCCATGAGTGGCGTGGTGAACATCATCACGAAGCGCCCCATCGACCATCCCGGAGTGGACGCGGACGCCTGGGGCAGCATGGGCGTACTGACCGGACGCAAGGATGGACAGAAGGACTGGCTGCAAAACGGTGGCGGCGCGCGAGCCGCGATCAACTGGGCCAACGAGGCCGGCACTTTCG
>JAUVAM010000295.1 GCA_030591745.1 Deltaproteobacteria bacterium | reverse complement strand
GCCACCATCGCCGACATCATCCGGGATGCGGGCGTGGCCAGGGGCACCTTCTACCTCTATTTCGAGAGCAAACGCATGGTCTTCGATCAGCTCCTGGGCGACTTGTTCGCAGCCGTGGCCAGCCGGGTGCGACGCATTGACCCCAGCCGGGGTCCGACAGGCGTCGTGGCGCAGATGGAGTCCAACGTAGACGAAGTCTTGGATTATCTTTTGGAAAATCGACCCATGCTCCGCCTCTTGCTGGCCGAAGCAGTCGGCTTGGATCCAGGTTTCGATCAGAAACTCTCAGAATTCTATGGTCGTCTCCTGATGCTCATCGAAAGCGCCTTAGAGCAAGGTCTTGAGATGAAACTTCTGAGGAAGCTGGACAAGCAAATCACCTCATTGTGCATCCTCGGCTCCATCAAGGAAGTGCTATACCAGGTGGCCATGGGCAGTCAGTTGCCTGAACGCCCCAAGATTGTGGACGAAATCCTGCGCTACAATGTCCGAGCCTTGTTCGTGCCCGAAGTGGCCGACCAACTGAAGATGTGATCTCGAATAGGGAGAACCCCATGGAACGAAGTCGACTTTTCCTTATTGGATCAATGTTCGCCGCCTTGCTGCTGGGCATGGTGGTCGTCAGCGCCTGCGACAGCAAATTCGGCGAGGCTTTCAACTCCTTCAACCAGTTCTCTCAGGGCAATACGCCGGGCAGCAAAGCTCCGAAAGCCAAAACTCCCTGGACCATCCGTAGCTGGCAGGACAGAAGCGCCGGTGGACGATCGCGGGCCATCGCCGACATCGAAGTGGCGACCGACATCTCGAAAAAGGATCTGGAGAAACTACTGGGTGACGCCTGCCATAACAACGACCTGCAGCGGTCCACTTCAGTGATCAAGGTTCGGGCTTGGCCTGGGTCGATAAAAACGATGGCCGTCCCGCTTGGCATAGGCATGTTTGCCCGGGATGGTCACGGATGGGACGGCAAAGGCGTCGGCTTTGAAAAAATCCAAATCTTCTTGCCCAAAAAAGAAGGCCCGCCGCGACCCAAGGTGGCTGAGCATGCCATGGCCGCGACGGTGGAGATTCGCATGAGTACAGGCGAAACCTTGCCCGAGGCCATGCGCTCTGCCGCCAAGCGCATGAGTGTGGATTTGGACGATGTACGTAAAGCGGTTAGGCGGATGCAAGTTTTCTATGATGCGATGCGCGCGCGTATTCCTGCTGAAGAGCTAAAGAAAAAATCCTAGCCCAACCCCGCACCGCTCTCAAAAATCATCCACCCAATCGTCCTTTGACTCTGGCTCGGGGGCGTCATCCGCCTTCTTCTTCTTCTTGACCACGGGTTTGGCTTTGCCCAGAAGAACATCTCTTGGGATGAGTTCGGCGAAATCGATCTCGGCGATATAGGTGTCGTCGTTCTTTTCGCCCAACAAGACTGACGTAATCTTGAGTTCCAGGCTCGTGACGTTCTTTGAGCCGACTTTGAAATAACGCATGATGGGCTTGTTGGTGAAGCTCAACTCCACCCGGTCTCCATAGAGACCCAGGCCCAAATCCTCTTCGAAATCCACGCCGCTGTCGGCATCAAAACGGTCCGAGGAAGTCTCCACCGTGGCCTCGGCTCGATGCAACCTGTTGTTGTCACGCCAGGGCCGCCGTCCTGCGAAATTGCCGTGCAACACGCCCATCAAACCCAGATTGACGGGCTTGGCGAACGTCAGGGTCACCGACTCATCAACACCGGTTCCTTCCCCACCCTCGGCCCAGGCGGTCTTCAGATTCCCGTCAAAGACCATGCCGGGATCCAATTCGGCACCCTTAAGCGTCGAGCTGGCAGAAACCTTCACGTCATAGAAAGGACTTTGCTCGTCAGAGCGAAAAAAGAAATCCTTACCGAGTTCAAAGTTTTTATTCACCTTCTTGGGGCCGGCCTTCCCCACCTGCACCAGGGAAAAACTCAAGACATTTCCGTTTGCCTTGACCTCTTCAGGATACATGCCCTCAAAAAGAGCATGCCACGCCACATGGCCACCGGACAGGATCAACACGCCCCCCTGTTGATTCAATGCCCTGTCGGGCTCTCGGTAACAGATCACGGACTCGCCAATACCGTCCCCATCCAAATCGGCCTGCAAGGTTGTAACGACACCGTAGGATTGCTTCACTCCTCGATAATACTGAACTTTCCCGTACTCTTCCTCCTGGGCTCCAAGCGAGAAAGAAATACAGAGTCCCAGTCCGACGAGAAAAACTATAATGGTTTTGGAATGGACCAAAGCAATGCACTCCTGCTTGTGTACTTCAAAATGTTAGGCCAGTCGCTAAAATCTGTCAACATTTTGGGAGGATCAGCGATCCAAAAGCTTTCGCACGCAATCGATAACCTGTGGTGCCTGAATGGGTTTGGTGATGTATGCGTTGGCCCCCAGATTCAAAGCCCGCTGCCGATCCTCTGCCGCCCCTTCCGTCGTGATGATCACGATAGGGATATCTTTGTACTTTTCATCCTTGCGCACCAGGCTCACCAGCTTCAAGCCATCCATGATGGGCATATTGATGTCGGTGATCAAAATATCAAATCGCTTCTCCGCCAATTTCTTGAGACCGGCCACGCCGTCATCGGCCTCATCAACCTCAAGGTCCGGAATACGACGCAAGGCGAAGCCTATCAACTGACGCATGGTTGGAGAATCCTCCACCACCAAAGCCTGTAGAATTTTCGTCATGATGCCTTCCCGTCCCCGCCCAAGACAATCCCGACCTGATCGATCAGTCGCTCGACCAATTCTGCTTCGTCCCCGACCGCCGCGTAAAGTAAGGCTGCAGACAAAGCGGTGCTTGCGTGCGTACCCAATAACCGAAACAACTCCTGGTCCAATTCCGTCACACACTCTTTATGCTCAAACAGGCTCAATACGGAAATCATGCCCAAACCCGCACGACCAATTCGCAAGGGGATGGTGACTAAGGGAACCACGCCAGTGCCCCGAGTGCCGTGGCCATCATCAAGCCAGAGCTCACCGGCTTCCAGGGCCTTGGCAATGGCGTGCTGTTTGTTGTAGCTATCAAGATGCTCCGCCTCGCATCCTGTCGCCTGCAAAGGAACAAGCTTCGTTCCTTTCTTCACGTAAAAAGCGAATGACTTGGCACCGACAAGGTTGGTCAGAACCTCTGAAACGATAGCCATCACCTGCTTCACATCCTTGGAGGAATGCAACTGATAACTCGTCACATAAAGCTTGGCCAGCCGATCGTACTCCGCATCGATCTCTCCGTGCCGTCGATGAAAATCCGCGTTCTCCAACTCCATGGACTTGCGCTGCCTCTGGGATTCCTCCGGATCCGCCTGTTCGTTACCTTCAGAAGCAAGCTGTTCCTCCAAATCCACCAAACGATCCCGCAAACGCGCGTTTTCCGCCATGAGTTCTTCGGTGAACTCAACCCCTCGCTTGAATGTCCTAAGAAATTCAAGACCATCCTGTTCATTCTTGCGTTCCGACATTCTTACGCTCCTCAACTGAGGCATAAACATAGCACACCGACCTCGGTGGCTCAATCAACATACCAAACAGATGCGCTACTCGTCCCTCAAAAAATCCCGGCCGAATTTTGCCACTTCCGAGGCCAGATCCGTCAAACGACAACTCTTGTCCACCGCACCGGTCGCCTTGGCCTCGTAAGGCATACCATAAATGATGGCCGTCTCCTCCGACTCAGCCAAGGTACTCCCCCCCGCCTTCTTCAGGGCTCGAACGCCCTGGGCACCATCATCTCCCATGCCGGTCAAAATGATCCCCAGGCAGGCCTTTCCCATGACCTTCGCCGCGGAGAAAAAGAGGGTATCAACGGATGGCACATGACGACTTCCTTCTGCCGCAGCGGTGAGGTCCACACACAGACATCCCTTGTCTCGTTGGACCCGCAGGTGATGGCCACCCTTGGCGATGACGACTTGGCCGGCGGTCAGTCGCAAGCCCTCCACCGCCTCCACGACCGACAAGGCGATCTGTCCGTTCAAACGCTCAGCAAATGTCCCTGTGAACTGTTCCGGCATGTGCTGCGCCACCAAATAACTCAAAGGCAAATTGGGCGGCAATCCCGCCAACAGGGTCTGGACTGCACTGGGGCCACCGGTCGAAGCCCCGATGACCACGATGCCGGCCGGTTGACTGTCATCGATCGAATATTCAATTTGAGGCTTCGGCTCAGTGCCAGCCGGGACCACCTGGCGCCGCTCGGTCAAGGCAGAAACCTGCAGACGGCGAACAAGCATCAACTTGGCCAATAATTCCTGCCGGATGGTTTCCAAGCCTGCCGCACTGCGGCTCGGTTTCGCCACAAAATCCAAGGCCCCAAATTCCAAAGCGCGGAACACACTATGCTGATCCGAATAAGAGCTAACCACAATGACAGGTGTGGGCCGGTGGCCCATCAGGATGCGCAGAAATGTGAAACCGTCCATTTTGGGCATCTGAAGGTCGAGGGTAATGACGTCCGGCAAATGCCGATTGCTTTCCTTCAGGGCCTCCTCTCCGTCGGCGGCCTCGGCCACGACCACCACACCTCGCTCCTCGCTCAACAAGGTCTTGATGGTCTCACGATTGGACCTTGAATCATCAACCACCATCACCCGAACGGGCGCGTCTTTTCCGTTATTACTCATTGAGAAGACTCCCCAAGATCACGCAACATGGGTTTCCGATACACCATGTCGTTCTTCAAAGTGACCAACTCAAAATCCGTACTCAAGTTAACCAGGGATTCAGAGTGGCCCAACAACAAATACCCCCCCTCAACCATCTTCTTCCTGAAGGTATCCAAAACCTGGAGACGGGCCTCCTTGTCGAAATAGATCAGTACATTCCGACAAAAAATAACACTGACCGGGCCAAGCAACTCAAGCATGTCGGTGTCTAAGAGGTTGAGTTGGCCAAAGGAAACGATGTCCTTCAGTTCATCCACCACCCGATAGCGATCGCCCTCCTTGCGAAAATATTTCCGCAGGAAATAGGGCTCGATGACACGCATGGCACTTTGGCCATAAACCCCTTCCCTTGCAATCTGCAGCACCTTGCGAGAGATGTCGTTGCCAAAAACCTCCAGGCTCCAGCCTTCGAGCTGTGGATTCTCTTGAAGCAACATGGCGAGGGTGTAGACCTCTTCGCCAGTCGAGCATCCGGCTGACCAAATCCGCAAGCGACGATGGCTCGCACGCTGAAGGATCAAATCGGGCAAGATCTCCTCGGAGAAAGCCCTGAGCTGGTATTCTTCTCGAAAAAAATAGGTCTCGTTCGTGGTCAAGAGTTCGACCACTCGCTCCATCTCCAGCCTTCGGTCCTCCGCATAACGCAGGTGGCGATGGTACTCCGTGTAGTCCAGCAAACCGAGTTCCTTGAGCCGGCTATCCAAACGTCGCGTGAAGAGATATTGCTGGTCATTCTGAAAATAGATACCGCAGTGCGTTTGTACCAAATCCCGCAAGATCCTGAATTCCTCAGGACTCATCAGTATGCGCGCGCTGGGCCAGTCGACCATGAAATCACCCCCTACGCAGGCGGCCGCAGAGCTGCCTCCAAGGCCTCTCGAACCAGTGCGTCATCCTCTTTCTCGAGCCGCAGGGCCAATGCTTGCATGGCCTCTGGATTCCTTGTGTCCACAAGGCTTCGCACCGCCGCGATACGCACATCCCAGCGTTCATCGTCCAGGACGGAGAACAAAATCGAGT
>JAUVAM010000609.1 GCA_030591745.1 Deltaproteobacteria bacterium | reverse complement strand
AATGGAGGTGCTCGGAAGTATCAACCCGAGGAGAATGGCAACAAGTGTCATTTCGGCATTCCTGCTCATTTCACGGCCTTACGCTCCCTCGCTGCTTATGCCGATCCACGGGGTCATGTGCCCATCTCCTCATTCCACTCGCGTATGAGCTCTTGGGTGTATCGGCGCACTTCGCGGCGTTTGTGTTTTGGGATGCTCAGGGGGGCGAGCCATACGTAGATGGTGAAGTTGATGAAGAGGGCGTCGGCGAATAAGCGGGCGTCGCCCAGGAAGATCAGGCCGATCAGGAGGGCGCCGAGGGATGTTATCAAGAACCAGTAGATTGAAAAGACCACGAGCTTGCTTGCGCCGGAGCCCTTCAGGGGTTTGGACCAGTAGGGGAGGAAGGTGAAGGTCAGAAAGGAGGTGGCCGCGATGAAGACGGCAGCTCCGATATACAAAACGCCTTGTAAGTGACGGTCGGCATCGAGCCAGGGGTTGTGGAAAATGTGCGAGGTGAAGAGGGTGGCGATGTAGAGACCGTAAGCTGTGCGGGGTAGGCCCAGGTGGAACTCGGGCAGGATGATGTCTTTGACGTTGTTTCTGGCGAAGCGGACCACGCCGAAGGCGGTGGGGAGGCTTGCCAGAATGAAGGCGGCCACGATGGGCCAGCCGGCACCGCCTTCAGCGGCCGGTCGGGTGAAGGCCAGGTAGATGATCAAGCTTGGCGCCAAGGAGTAGGCTATCAAGTCGGCGGCGTTGTCTAAGACCGAGCCGAACTTGTTGCCACCGCCGGTCATGCGCGCCACCACGCCGTCGAAGGAATCGAAGACCCAGGCGATCACCATGAAATAGCAGGCCCAGTCCAAATTGCCGTGCATGGCCGCGACCATGGCCGCCAATCCACCAAGGGCGTTGCCCAGGGTGACATAGTCTTTCAGTTTCATTGGGTTGTGCATCCGGGCTCCTTTGTCTACCCGCAAGGCGCCCATTTTTAGCATCCGGAAAGGGTCGTGTCCAGTCTGCCTTTGAAGCTTGGAACCTTATCAAGCACACCAGGTCTCAGGGGAGAGGCTCCTCGATTCCCGCGCCGGCCGTGGGCTCTGGATCAACGTAGAGGCGAACGATGTGGTTGTCGCGATAAGCGTTTTGGCCGTACTGGCACCAGAAACCGGAAGCCCCTTGAGTCGCTACGCCAGCGTGGATAGTCCCGCCGCCGATGAAGATGTCATTTAGATAGAAATCCACCGTATCTCCGGCAATTCTGAGTTCCTCAACTTGCCAGGACGTGCCTACATCATCAATGTCCCAGGTGACGTCGATCTGATCGAAATCCACGATTATCCGGTCCCATATTTCTGAAGTTGTATTCGTTACGATTCCTCCATAGACCTCATGTGTTTCATCGAAATATCGGACAACCACGCCCGCATGGTGGATCTCCCCATCAATCGATTTCACTTTTTGTCTGACGGCCACGTCCGTCCAGGTGGGCGGTCCAGCGGTGACGTTGCCCCCGGTGCCGTTCCCGTCACTCAGCACTTTGTTGTCCCCATCATTCACCACGACAATGCCGCTGCAGCCTTCGTGCACGGTCCATCCATCGGGCTGTTGGCCCTCTATCTGCTCCTCGAAGTCGTCCGCCGCCAGGAAAACCGCTGAAGGCATAAAACCAGAATCGGCACCCATGGAGTCCGACCAATGGGCCGGTGCAGTTGACAGATTATCGGCAGGATTTCCGTAATGGACGAAGTAGCTGCCGTCGCTGTCTGAGGCGTCGATCGCTGCCCTTGTCTTGAACCAGGTGCGCGAGGTGGTGCTGTCCCATCCACCGCCCAGATCGGTATCGATCCAGCGATCGAGCTCCGTGCACATGGACTCGCGCAAGTAATAGATCCGCCAATCACGGCTGTCGGATCGAAGTTTGTCCTCGTTGATGAGGGTCTCTGTATCCTCGGTGAAGTACACGGAGTAGTTCTTCGGCACCAAGACGTTGCCTGCCCGTACGGTGATTCGCTTCCGATATAGGAAATTGCCGGCACCGCAGATTGTGCATTCATTGTTGGCCTCGTCGCATTCGGTCGCAACCTCGCAGGGATTGCCCGCGTGCTCGCAGACCCCCGCCAGGCACCACTCTATGCCATTGCAAAACAGTCCATCATCCATGCAAGGTGTGTGGTCCACCGCGTTTGCAATCGTGCATTCTCCCTCACCACCGCAAACATTCAATTGGCATTCAAGCGCCCCCGAGCATTCTCCCTGCGGATCGGGCAGACCCGGGGCCGTCCATCGGCATGTATCCATGTCACAACAAATGTCGTTTTGTGACGGTTCTGGATCGCAGTCTTCTTCCTCATCGAGGATTCCGTTTCCGCATTCCGCCGAGGGTAGGCAGGTATTGTTTTCTTCGTCACAGGTCAGACCGGTGGCCGCACAGGGGTTGCCGGTGCCGATGCAGCCGTTGTCGGCGTCGCAGATTCTGCTTCCGTTGCAGAACAAGGTGTCGTCGGGGCAATTTTCGTCGTTTGGACTGTTGACGCATTCGTTTGTTGTCATGTTGCAGAGGTCGTCGGTGCAGGCGATGCCGTCGTCACAGGCAGCATCGGTTTCGCATGTTGGTTCTTCAGGCCGACAGGCTTCGGGCGCGGCCTTGGGATGCGCGCAAATCCACCATTTCTCCAGACAGGAACAAGCCTCAACAGCGCAGTCGCCGCGAGCGTCACAGGCTTCGTAACGTGTCAGGTCCAGTTGGGGCTCGAAGCTACAGGCCAAAGGGCTCAGCACAAGCGACAGCATGCTCAAGCACAAGATTTTTCTGCTTTCCCGCATGATTCATTATAACCCGTATGGGATCGTCAGGAAAGGACATCGGATTGTGCCTTTGTGGGTTTTTTTCGGCACAGTGTGGCGCTCAGGCACAAAAAAACCGGCGATTCCTTTTGGGAATCGCCGGTGGTGTTTT
>JAUVAM010000548.1 GCA_030591745.1 Deltaproteobacteria bacterium | reverse complement strand
TGGTGGTGAAGGTCAAAGAGCCGATCGAGCCCGAATATGATTTGATCCGGGAAAATCGAATCATATACACCTATCTGCATCTGGCGGCCGACGAGACCTTGACCCACAAGCTCCTGGAGCGCAAGTGCATCGCCATCGCCTACGAGACCATTCAACTGCCGGATGGCTCCCTCCCCTTGCTCAAACCCATGAGCGAGGTGGCCGGTCGCATGGCCACCCAGGTGGGCGCAAACACCCTGGAGAAAGAAAATGGCGGCAAGGGCCTGCTTCTGGGCGGTGTGCCCGGCGTACGTCAGGGCCGGGTGGTGGTTTTGGGCGGTGGTGTGGTGGGACTGAACGCCACAAAGATGGCGGTGGGCTTGGGCGCTCAGGTGTCGGTTTTGGACGTGAACCTGAGTACCTTGAATTACCTGGACGACATTTTTCACGGCCGAGTACAGACGGTTTATTCGGACAGTGAGAGCATCCGCAGGTATGTGGCCGAAGCGGATTTGCTCATCGGAGCCGTGCTCATCGCCGGTGCCAAGGCGCCCAATTTGGTGAACAGGGACATGCTGCGCAGCATGGAAGACGGTTCGGTTTTGGTGGACGTGGCCGTGGACCAGGGTGGCTGCATCGAAACCACCAAGCCCACCACCCATGACGATCCGACTTTTGTGGTGGACGGCGTGGTGCATTACTGTGTGGCCAACATGCCCGGCGCGGTGGCGCACACCTCCACCTTCGCCCTGACCAACACAACAATTGCTTATGCCGCTATGTTGGCCGACATCGGGGCTGAGGCCGCCGCCCGCAAAGATCGGGCCTTGGCCCTCGGTTTCAATACCTACAAGGGGAAGATTACTTGTTCTGCCGTGGCCGATGCCTTCTCCCTTGAATGCTCCGATCTTGGTCAACTAGTGGGAAAATAGGGAAAAATACTTCGGAATAGGTCTCCTTGCAGGATTGTTGTGTGAAGTGCAAGGAGGGGTCCCGCTTATGGGGCCGAAAAAAAATATGTTTTTCTCACGCCAAAAAAAAACCGACGCCAATTTTTCCGAGCAAGCCTTGGAGCATCTGGATGCTCTTTACGGCACGGCTTTGCGTTTGACGCGCAACGGGGCTGACGCAGAGGACCTGGTGCAGGATACCTACGTCAGGGCCTTGCGTTTCAGCCATCGCTTCGAACCTGGTACCAATCTGAAAGCTTGGCTCTTCCGTATGATGGTCAATCTTTTCATCAACAAGGTGCGTAGACATAAGCGAAGCCGACAAATCCACGAAGGCACGGAGAAGCAGGATTTGGTGGAGCGGGTGATGTCGGAAGAACGGCGGACCGCCAGCCAGCGGCCGGAGGAGTTCTTCTTCGAGCGTCTGCTTTCCGATGACGTGGTGAGGGCCGTTGACGATTTGGCACCCGATTTCAAGCTGGTGGTGCTCTTGGCCGACGTGAATGGTTTTAGCTATGGACAAATTGCTGAAATCCTGGGCATTCCGGTCGGAACCGTCATGTCGCGGCTCCACCGGGGAAGACGTAGCTTACGGAAATCCTTGTACGACTACGCGGTGGCCGAGGGCTATTTGAAGACTGAGGGCGAAGTCGAGCCGGAGGCACCGGCTGATTTGGGGGCCTTCCGGCGCAAGAAGTTGAGCGGGGAGGGTCGGTGATGGACTGCCAAGAAGTGCGAAAGTTTTTACAGGTTTATGTGGACGGTGAGTTTGATGAGGACGACCGCAGGGACCTAGAAGCCCATCTGGCTCAATGCCCCGATTGCCGGGCCCAGGCCGACTATGAGCGCCGTTTTCGTGAGGCCATCCGTGCCCGCATGCCTCGTCAGGTAGCTCCAGCGGCATTGCGGGAAAAATTGCAACAGAAACTGGAGAAAGAACGCAGTCCTTCCTTGCCCAGGCGGCTGGTATTGAGTTCCATTCCAGCGGCGGCCTTGCTGGCCCTTGTGGCCACTTTTACCTGGACTTTGACCAGCGGTTTTTCGTCTTTGGTGGATGAGGCCATTTCGCGTCACTCTTCTACGCCTCCCATTGAGGTTAATAGTTCCGATTCGGAGGAGGTGGAGGGTTGGTTCCGGGCCAAGGTGAACTTCCGTGTGGCTTTGCCGCGGATTCCCAGGCCTCGTTTCAGCTTGGTTGGCGCTCGCCTCAGTCATCTGGCGGAGCGACAAGCCGCTCTGGTGCGCTATAGCCGAGGTGCTCGGCTTTTTAGCCTTTTTGTGGTGTCGGATAAGGGCGAAGAGCTGGATGGAGAACGTTGCAAGCAAATTAAGCAACGTAAATACTGCACTACAGAACGCAGGGGTTATACCGTGATTACCTGGCGCGCCCATGGACTGCTCTATTCGCTGGTCGGCGATTCCAGTGAGCAGGAACTCTTCGAGATGCTTGATGATGGTATTGTCAATCGAGGTTCTTGAGTTGATCAGAATGTTGACAGGTCTTAGCCGATTCGCCTAAACTAACTGCCCGAACCATTTGTTTTCGCACCCTTTCATGGAAAAGGATGTCCCGGTATGGCGAGCAAGCGGATTCTGATCATTGAGAGCGAAGAGGACTTCGCCCAGGGGCTCGCGAAGGCGTTTTCCCGCTTCGAATCCGAGGTCACGATCATCGCTGATGGCAAGAAGGGTCTGCAAGCGGCCAAAAGCGACGGAGCGGATCTCATTTTGTTGCGGGTTGAACTGCCTCGCATGAGTGGATATTCCATCTGCAACAAGCTGAAGAAGGACAAGAAGCTCAAGCAGATCCCCTTGATCATCATCTCCAGTGAGGCCACCGACGACACATTCGAACAGCACCGGCGGCTGAAGTATCGGGCGGAAGACTACATCATCAAACCATTCGAGGATGCGGACCTCTTCAGCAAGGTCAAAGATCTCATCGATCTGCCGGAGAAGGAAGAAGAGATTGTTCCTGTCGAAGAGGACATCGCTTTCGATGACGATGATTCCTTCTCCTTCGACGACATCGAAGATTTGGGAGATGATGATGACGAGCTCTTAGACCTGGGTGGAGGTGATTCCACCGTGGTCATGGAGAGTCCTTTGATCAAGGATGATGAGATGGAGGCCTTCGACGACGTATTCGACGGCCTGGAAGTGGGAGAGGACGAAGAAGATGCGCCGAAGGAAGCCGAGGTCGAGGGTCTTGAGGATTTGGACGATGTCTTAGATGGCTTGGAGGACCTGGGCGATCTCGATGAATCCGGCGACGATGAGGACGAACTGGATCTATCCGCTCTGGAGGACCTGGAAGTAGACGCCGAGGAACCCGCCAGCGCCCCCCCCGCCGATGAAGAAATTGAAGAAGATATTCTGGATGGGTTGGAAATGGATGAGCTGGAGGTTGAGGCTGACCCCAAGGATGATGAGGATGAGGCCGAGCAGCTCTTGGATGACCTGGCCTTTGAGGAAGACGAAGTCGATGCGCCAAAGACAGAGCCTGCCGGTGACGAGGTCGTCGAAAAGCCCGTCAAGACTGATGGCAAGGCCGACGAGACCTTGCGAGCCAGTTTGGCCGAAGCCGAAGAGGCGAATGAAGAGCTTCGCAAGAAGATCATCGAACTGTCTTCCGCTTCGGGTGAGGTCAAGGAACTGCAGGAGA
>JAUVAM010000085.1 GCA_030591745.1 Deltaproteobacteria bacterium | reverse complement strand
CGCCACTATCCTCTTCATAGCCAAAAAATTCGACGCCGCTTCCCAGCAACCGGTCCGCGTACTCGACCGGCGCAGAAACACAAACGGAGTGCCCCCTTCGCTGCAATTCAACACCCAGCGCCAAAATGGGATAAACGTCCCCTCGAGAACCACGGCTGGACACAACGATACGCACGGAAATTTCCTCTGCCCAGGCTCAACGCTGTTGAGCCCGTGCCTCAATCTCGCCCATGTCCACGTCGGGCAACACCGGCGCGCGCCAATGCTCCAAACGATAGTTCAAAAAAGACAAGGGCACGGAAAAGAGCAAAGTCTTGGGACTGAACTTCATGGACGACAAAACCCAGCAAGTATGCGTGCACCAGCAATTGGCTTTATGGCCACCCCCGATGTCTTCAACCTCTTTGCGCAAGGCTTCCGACTTCATGACCGCGCCCATGTCAAAATCAAAATCCGAGAGGTGGGCAAAGGGTTCCCGAATTTCACAGGAACGCAAAGCACCGTCGTGGTCGATGACCAATGTCGTCTGCCCCGCCGTACAGGCCATGCCCCAGGGATTGGGACCCTCAATATTCTTTTCCTGCAAGCTGTAGGCGAATCGGATCACGCCCAAAAAATACACATGGGCAATGGCGCGCGCTATCGGAGAAAAGCCCGCGAAGAGTCGCTGGGCCTGGACCTCCACCAGGGGCATGACCCGCTCGTGGAGTTCTTCCAACTGGGCTCGACTCAAAGGCTTGAGCGATTCATCTCGTGGCTGCCCACGTATGCTCTCAAAAAAATGGGTCGCAATGCAGTTCTTTTGCAGCAAGAAAGCACCCAGATCCACCATCTCATCCAGGGCCTGGGGGGTCACCACGGTGGCCACATTGCACAACAGTTTGGGGTTCTCGCCATGATGCTTTTGGACTCGCTCCATGGAGGCCAAAGTCTTTGCGAAATTACCAGGCACACCGCGCACCGCGTCATGGGTGGCACCCAGGCCGTCCATGGAAAAGTTCAGGTGGACCGTCAGTTCCGGACAGCGCCGCAACAATTCGCCTACCTGCTCATCGATGCGTTCGGTCAACAACCCATTGGTGGGCAGATTGATGCTGCGCACGCCATTGTTTTCAACAAACATGGCGATGATATCCACCAGCTCCTTGCGCATGAAGGGCTCGCCGCCAGACAACCAAAGCTTGTCGAAACTGGGAGAAGTGCTCGAGATGCGCTCCAGTTGGGCCATGCTCAGATCTTCCCCTTGATCCATTTTGCCCGCATAGAAGCAAGTTTTGCATTTAGAATTGCACTTGGCGGTGACAAAGAGAAACACGCTCTCCAGTTGCTTCCAGCGCAACAACTTGTTCAAAAAACCGGGTTCTCCCATGTGGATGTCTTCTTTGTTTCTCTTACCCGAAGAGAACAGACCCGCCATACGCTTGATGGATTGTCTCAAGATAATCTCCTTACTTCAGCGAGAATCACAAACGAACGCCGGGCCAGGTGTGAAACGAATAGGCGATATAGCCAATGGCACCGGCCACCAGTAAGGCGATGACGGTCCACATGATGATCACACTCCACCGGGAAGGCCCGCCCTGCGTCGGTGGCACCAATGTTTGACCACCCATATGGGCCTGGGCCAAGTTGAAAATTCGGTCCAGCCTCAGTTGGGCTTTCTGGCGGTGAAGCTCTGAACGCGTAAGTATCCGATACTGACGAGAAGCGTAGTCCAGCCGATTGGAGCGTACGCAGCTATCCAAGAACTGGTCATGCAAGGTCTCGTCATCAGGATTGGCCAAAATGCTTTGCCATACAGCCACCGCCAACTCCGGCTCCGGCGGCAAGTTGTCCGCATCATAGCGGGCGAACATCAGCCCACAGCGATGACAGGCCTCGTCCAAAAGCTGCGTGTGCCCACATTTTGGGCAAATCACCTCACCCTGGGCAGGCTCGAAAACCGAAGCCGGCACGGCGCGTCCCTCCGGAGAGGTCGGCTTGTCCAAAGCCGGCATGGTCGGGCTTTCATCGTCGGCAAGGCTGGGCAAAAAATTACTCTCACCACAGGCGGGACAGGGGAATCGCAATCCCTCATCCGAGGTGACAAAATCACGCATCTCAACGATGTCTTTGCATTTCGGGCATTGAACCTTCATGAAACCACCGGACTCCATATCACAGGGGTCAAAGTCACAACCAGCACCACCAGGGCCAGCCAAGCCAAACTCCGTCGGCCCAGCCCCAATCGTTGATCTTCGTCATGCACCGGCGGGTGGGCCTTTCCGACGAAACGGAGGAGCAAGGCCCAGACGATCCATGGCGTCATGCCGCTACCTCGCAACATCAGGCCACCCAGGCCTGCCTCCTTGACGAGTTGATCTGCTGAATCGACCAGGGGAAGGAATGTGCAGACCAATCCCACCAGGCCCATCACCAGCACGATTCGTCTCACCCATCGGGCTACCTGCTCATGACGAGATCCACCGACCAACGCATAAAGGATATGCCCACCATCCAGCTGTCCGGCTGGCAGGAGGTTCAAGCTGGTCACCAACAAACCGATCCAGCCGGCCCAAGCCAAAGGATGCAAAAAAACGTCCTGTCCCGCCAGTAACTGGGGCTTGGCCAAGGCCTTCAGTGCCAGGTAAAGCAGGGAATTCCCCTCCATGATGGCCCCTGCAGGCAACTCGGAAATGGCCTGCACCTCGCTATAGAGCAAACCGACAAAACACACAGGCACCGCCACCAGCATCCCCGCAAGGGGACCCGAGACCCCGATATCCAGCACGGCATTCCGGGTTTTTGGCGACTCTCGCATCTGAATCACGGCACCGAAGGTTCCGATGGGCGGCAAGGGCATGGGGATGAAGTAAGGCAACGAGGCATCGACCCGATGCCAACGAGCCGCAAGAAAATGAGCCATTTCGTGTACGAGCAAGATGCCCATGATGGCGGATGAGAACATGGCCCCATCGCGCAGAGAAAACCCGCCACCCGAGTAGCAACCAGCATAAAAGGTGGTGGCGCAGGTTGTGAAAAATAAAGAGACATGCAGCCACCAGCGGGTGGGCTTACGGGCATCATCCTTCATGAGCAGGAGGATCCGGTTCTACTTCGACGATCTCTTCCTTCTTGATGCGCAACAGAAAAAGCTCCTTATCGGTTTCCCCGTTGGGCAAGAAGGTGGTCCGGCCCGTGGCCGCGTCAAATTTCTTGATTTGCAGCAGGGCTTCCCGAAAAGCCCTGCGGTCCCGCACCTTGGCCTTTTCGATGATGTGCTGTACCACCAGGGCCGCGTCGTAGCCCTGCGCCTCGATCATACTTGGATCCCCTTCGAAGTTGGCCTTGTACCTGCCGACGAAACGCCTGGTGGCCGGACGCGTGCTTTCCAGAAAAAACCCATCACAAAAAATCGCGCCCTGCACATAGCGTTCGGCCCACTTCACCAAATTGGGATTGTTCCAGCCATTGCCACCCATCAGGTAGACCATGTCCAGCTTATCTCGCCCAAGCGCCTTCTTGTATCGATCGATCTGCCAGTTGCTGGAGGTCTGGAGCAAGATATCCTCAAAGGCCAAGGCCGGCGCGATCAACACCACCTTGTCCACGTAATCGGGTACGAACAAAGCCTCGAAATCCACGATGGGGGGCAAACTCTTAAGAAGCTTCTCCAGCTTACGCTTACGGGCCAGATTGGTTTCCGTTTCCTTGTAGATCCGCCGTCTCTCGCGAAGGAAGTCCCATCGGTCTCTCAGCGTGTAGCGCCCCACCATCTTCTTGATGGGGGCAGAAAAATTCTTCGAATCCGGCTCGTAACGCTCAGCCGCCCGCACTTCGCCCTTGCGCCGGGACACTTCATCCCAGAAGGCATTAACGAAACCCACACCGTATTTGTCGTTGGGGTAAAGCAAACCAAAACGCTTCACCCCAAGCTTGTCCATGGCAAAGCCCACCAGCAGCCGAGCCTGCATTTCCAAAGTAAGAAAAGACCGAAAAACGAAACTGCCCACCTCCGTGATCTTGGGACGCGCACTCAGGGTAAGAATGGGCACTTCGAGTTCTTGTGCCTTGACCGCCGCCGAATATGATTCGCCAGTGAACAAGGGCCCAATAACCGCCGCCACATGCTCATCGAACACGAGCCGCTCCATCTGCTCGGCAGCCCGATCCGCCTCACCCCCTGTGTCACGGATAATCAACACGGGGGCTGCCAGCGGTTTTCCATCCTTGCCTTTGGCGGGCGGATCGAAAATGCCCGCACCCAACTGAATACCGGCAAGGGCCTTGCGCCCGTATTCGCGATACTTGCCGGTCAATGGCAACAACACGCCGATGGCCTGAGGGTTAACCCGATTTCGATCGATGATCTTCTTAAGGAGGCGTCCGGCCTCGCCCGCATAGGCATGCTCCGGCCAGGAGGCGACAAAATTCTCCAGCTCTTTGCGTGCACGCTGAAAATCATGAATGTGATAAAAAATTTTGGCCAGCTTTAGCTGCAATACATCCGAGGGAAAACCTTCGCTGTCTTTTTCCGAAAACAGCTCGAAGGCCTCACGCACCTGTAAAAAACTGAGGTCACGATCGATCAGATCCACAATCCCTTGCCGCAACTGCTCACGAGCAGGCCCCTTGGGGCTCAACTGATGAACAACGGACATCCAGCGCAAGGCCTCCAATGCAGCGCCCGCTTCCGCATAAGAGCGGACCAGCATGGCGGCAACTTCTCTTCTTCGCACTTTATTGGGCAGTTGATCAAAAACCGATTGCAGGGTGGGCAAGGCCTCGACCGTCCGACCCAACTTGACCAAGCCCAGGCCATACTGCACCGCGGCCTGCAGGTACCGAGGACTCTGGGGGTGTTCAATCACGACCTGCTGAAAGGCATGAACCGCCGGCTCCACCTCCCCTTGTGCCAAAAGCACCTCACCCAACTCCATCCATGCCGCATCCACGTTATCGGCCGAGGGATAGCGCTTGAGCAACTCGCGGTATCTGGCAATGGATTCAGTCGCCTTGCCCGCCTTGGTCAATGCGCGTGCATCTTCGATGGTCAACTTGGCGGCCTGAGCCAAAGGCACTTTTTTTCCACCCACCACAACAGTGGACGGAGGGCAACCTGCCGCAAAAAACAAAAACATCATCAAAGGGGCAATCCAACGCATCCGCATCTCTCGCACTCCTGCTGCTTCAAACGGGCTCTATCAACCTGAATCCCGTGTAACGTTCAAGAACCTCCGGCAAGACCACCGAACCGTCGGCTTGTTGCCCACATTCGAGCAGGGCGGCCAGGGTCCTGCCCACGGCCAGCCCGGACCCGTTAATTGTATGCAAAAGCTCAGGCTTGGCACCGGGCTCACGACGAAATCGAATCCTCGCACGTCGAGCCTGGAAGTCCCCAAAACTGGAGCAGGAGGAGATCTCCCGATAGCGGTCCTGCCCGGGCATCCAAACCTCCAAGTCGTAGGTCTTGGCTGACGAAAAACCCAAATCGCCACCGCAAAGGGCAACCACCTGGTAGGGCAAGCCCAACTTCTGCAAGACTTGCTCTGCATCCAGAGTCAAGGCCTCCAGCTCTGCCTCCGACTCCTCCGGTCGGCAGAACTTGACCAACTCCACCTTGTTGAATTGGTGCTGCCGAATCAAACCCCGGGTGTCACGGCCATGGGCACCGGCCTCCCTTCGAAAGCATGGCGTATAGGCGGTGTATTTCAGGGGCAAGGATTCATCGGCCAAAATTTCGTCCCGATGCAGATTGGTGAGCGGCACCTCGGCCATCGGCACCAAGAACAACTCCGGATCGGCAATCTTAAAAGCATCTTCTTCAAATTTTGGTAATTGCCCCGTCCCCTGCATGCTTTCACGCAAAACCAGAAAAGGAGTCCACATCTCCCGATAACCGTGGGAGTCGGTGTGCAAATCCAGCATGAAATTGATGAGCGCCCGCTCCAACCTGGCGCCTTTGCCGCTCAGCACGGTGAACCGAGCCCCGGATAGTTTGGCACCACGCTCGAAGTCCAGTATCTCGAGCATCTCACCCAACTCCCAATGGGGTCGCGGCGTGAAGTCGAATGAGGCCGGCTCTCCCCATTGTCGCAGAAGCACATTGTCCTGGTCGCCCTTCCCCGCAGGTACCGAGGGATGCGGCAAGTTGGGCAACACGAGAAGCAATCCACTCAACTCGGACTCCACATCCTTAAGCTTGGCGTCCATTTCCTTCTGTTCCTTGGACAAAGCCTTCAGAGATTCCCGCAATTCGGCAGCCATTGCGGGCTCACTCTTCACCAGTTCCTTCATGCGGGAACTCTCGGCTTTCAGATCGTGGCGCAGCTTCTCGACACGCTGAATCAGAACGCGACGTTCTTTGCCGAGGGTTGCGGCTCTGTCCAAGCCCGGCACATCCCCACGCAAGGCCAGTCGCTGCTGGACCTGCTCCAACTCATCCGTCAACAACTTGCGATCTAGCATGATATCCTCGCACCTTTTCCGGCATCGTCCAGCATGAGTCTACGGAAGGGGTCCTGCCGGCATCAGTGGTCTTGCTCCAGATAGTAAATCTCGTCGCGCACTTCGTCTGCATCAGGCGCATCGGGTCTTAGCTGCAGATACGCCTTGAACTCCACCAGGGCCTTGCTGGTCTTGTTCATGGCCTTGTACACATACGCCAAATAGAAATGAGGCATCGGATCTTCGGGCTTCAGACGAACGGCCTCGGAGTAAAATCTCACCGCCGGCTTCTTTCTGCCCAAGGCGTCCTGGGCCCTGGCCACCCGATAGGCCGCCCCTTCAAAACGCTTGTCCTTCTTGTATGCCTTCAGGTAAGCAGACAAGGCCTTCTTGTTCTGAGTTTGGGCCGCATAGGCATCCCCCAAAGCCAGCCAAACCTCCGTGCGCTTGGGATCCTCTCGGACCACCCGCTCGAAAAACCGGATGGCCTCAGAAAACTGCAACCGATTGGACAACAAACGACCCAACTCCATCATGGCGTCTACGTGTTTGCCGTCCAGCTTGATGGCCTGGCGGAACTCGTCCATGGCGTCGACCATCATGTCCGTATTTAGAAAACTCAAACCCATACGAAAATGAATCTCAGAGTTCTTGGGATCAATGGCCACCGCTTGCTTAAACAAGTCCAAGGCCTGCTCGTGCGCTTTCTGATCTTGCACCACGAGAGCCAGTTCAAAAAAGGCCCTGGGGTTCATGGCATTGAGCCCCGTGGCGGTCTGAAAATACTTCTTGGCCGTTTCCTGGTCGCCGGCCGCCTTGGCCGCCAATCCTGCCTGAACATACAGTTTGTCGACTTTGGGATTGGAGCGAATGGCCGCCTCACACATTTTGAGGGCATCCTCGAATCGCTCCATCTGATAGAAGGACCGTGCATGTTCATATTCAAGCTCAGGATAACGAGGCGAGATGATCTTGACTCGCTCGTAGGACTTCAAGGCCTCATCAAATTTCTTTTGCCCCCTCAGCGTGTTGGCCAAGTTGAAGTGAGCACCTGCCAACTCCGAATCCAGGCGCAGGGCTTCTCGAAACTCGCTTTCGGCCAGGCGCAGGTTTTCTTGCTTCAAGTAAACTTCACCCAAACCATTGCGCACGATGGCTGATCGTGGGTTGAAGTTATTGGCCTCGGTCAACTCCACCAGGGCATCTTTCAGATTGCCTTGTTTCAAATTCAGGCGAGCGATGGCAACCCGGCTCCGCAAAAGCTTGGGCGCTATTTTCTTGGCCTTCACATAAAAGGCCAGTGCATCTTCCGGCTTGTCCAGGTCTTCGCTGATGCGCCCAAGGTAGAAAAGCGGGTTGGGATTATCTGGAGCGGCCTTGGCTGTTTTTTCCAGGAGCATCTTCGCCTGAACGATGTCATCGTTTTTCCACATGGCCCGCCCCATACCCACCTGAGCGTCTATATTTTGGGGGTCCTCCTTCAACGCCTCCCTGAACAAACTCACCGCCTTGATGTACTGGCCCATGTCCATATAAAATGAGCCCAGGGCAGCCTTAAAAGACACCCGGCTCGGTGCCAACTTAATGGACGACAGCAAGTCTTGCACCACCTTGTCATTCTCGTGCCGTCGCCTGTGAATCCGTGATCGAAGGTAATGGGCCTTGGCTTTTTCCAGAGCCGAAAGGGAATCAACGTGCTTGCCGAAGGCCAAGTCCAGCAGTTTCTCTCCCTCTTCGTATTCCCCTTGCACCTCAATCTGGATCCGAGCCTCTTCCACCGCGGAATTCACGTGGCGCGGATTCTTGTCTACGGCTTTGGAGTAAAACAAGGCGGCGTTTTCGAAATCCTGCTGCAAAGACTGTAAATCCCCCAGCGCGTGATAGGCTTTCGCGAAATCCGGGTCGATGATCGTCGCCTGATCGAACATCTCCGCAGATTCCTTCCACTTTTTCATATACGCAAGGGCCCAACCGGCCAAAAACAAAGCCTCTTTGTCCCGGGTGTCCGACTTCAGCAAGGGCATCAGCAACTGATAGGCCTTGGTCGCATCCGATGAGATGAGAAAGGCCGCTTCCACTTTGCGGGTTTCCGCGCTCTCCGGCGAATCTTCCTTCATCAGGCCCAGCACTTTTTTGCCGCGCTCGATAAGCACGACATTGGCGCCGTAGTTGCGCAACAGAGCCGCATAGGTCAAGCCCAGCAAATATTGATCATCAGGGCTCAAGTCATCATCTTTGAACTTCTCTTCGAGCTCACGGCGCACATCGGAGTACCCGGCGTAGGTGTCTAAGAAATAATTAAGCCGGGCCTGACTGAGCTGAGCCTCGGCACCATCGCCGCCCGAACCGTCCGTCTTCTGACCGCCTGCCGGCCCGTCCTCGCCGAGAAAAAGTTTATGGCCGAAGAATCCATAATCGGTCAGAAACCCCATGCCCACGCCACCCGCAACAAGTACGAAGACCAAGCCCAGCAGCACCACGAGACCCTTGCCTGAACCCGACTTATCCTCCTTGCGGGGCTTGGGCGCATCCGCGAACTCAACGCCCCTGGGTGCAACCCCCACCTCCTTCACCTTTGGGGGAGCTGCCGCCGCCCCACCCATGGGCTCTTCCATCAAAGAACGGATGACCGCTGCAAATTCGCTAAAGGCCCCCAGGGGCTTGAAGCTATGCCCATCGGTGGACGCCTCTTCATTGCCCATAAGTTG
>JAUVAM010000382.1 GCA_030591745.1 Deltaproteobacteria bacterium | reverse complement strand
GTCGACGGGCTTGATGGCATGGCCTTCGATGCGGTGCGTTCTTTCGTCGGTACTTGCGTACAGGTCGGCTACACTTCTTTTGGGGTGGACCTTCGCGCTTGCGATGAAGAACGGGCCGTGGAGGTGGCTCGGGGGCTCTTGGGGCCCGTGATGGAGTTGGAGTTGGGTGTGAGCCTGCGCTTGGCGGCTCGGGGCGAGAATCTGTCCTCCAGGGCGGATTCGCTGGACAAGCAGATTCGCCACCTGTTGCGGGCTGGAATGACGCCCAGGCTCTTCGTTATCGATGGTCCCGCGGAGTTGGGCGAAGGGGCTTGGGGGCTGGCGGCGGATTTGCAGGCCGGCTTGCCCCCGGGCTGTGGTCTGGCATGGCCCAGCTTGCGCTCCATGGACCGGGCCGGTACCCGGGGTTTATGCGACAGTCCGCTTGCGGCTTTGATGGCCGAAGACCGCCTGGAACGTCGATTCCCTGATGCGCAAAGTTTGGCGGATCCGGCACGTTTGGAGGCCCTGAGCTATCTTGAGGCCATGGACCTGCTCGAGGACCTGGGCGGAAAGCAGGCCCTGGGTCGCTGGATGCAGCAGGTGGGGCAGATATGAGGGTGGTGGCCGGCACCTTGCGTGGTCGCCGGCTCAAGACGCCCGAGGGCCGTTCCATTCGACCCACCACCGATCGCATCCGCGAGGCCATCTTCAATTTGTTGGGACCGGACTTGGATGCCTGTTGTGCCCTGGACGCCTTCGCTGGAACCGGTGCCATGGGCATCGAGGCCCTGAGCCGAGGGGTGGGTCGGGTCACCTTCGTGGACAAAAACCCAGTGGCGCATGCCTTGGTTCGGGAGAATCTCAAACGTTGTGGACTGGAAGGGCGGGCAGAGTTACTGCGGGCGGATGCGTTTGGGGTTCTCAAGCAGCGTGGCTCGGAATTTGGGTTGATTTTTTTAGACCCGCCTTATGGGCAAAATTTGGTTTTGCAGGCCCTGGAAAACCTGGTGAAGCTCAAGCTGATGGAGGGCTTGCGGGTTGTATGCGAATGCGAAGCTCAATTGGAGTTGCCGGAAAGAGTAGGCCGCTTGCTGCGCATCAAGCAGCGGCGTTACGGGGACAGCCAGGTGGGTGTTTTTGAGTGGCAGGCCAACGTTGACAGTTAAGGTCGCGTCGGTTAGAGATTCTGAAGGTTCTTGAGGAGGTACAGAATGGACACCTTGGCGATTTACCCCGGTTCCTTTGATCCCGTTACCTGTGGACACATGGATTTGGTGCATCGGGCAGCCCGAATTTTCCCCCACTTGGTTGTAGCGGTGGCGGTTAATGTGCGCAAGCAACCCATGTTCACCCCGGAAGAGCGGGTGGATATGCTTCGCGAAGCGCTGAAATCCGTGCCCCAGGTGGAAGTGGATTCTTTCAGCGGCTTGCTGGTGGACTATGCAATGCAGAGAAAAGCCAACGTTGTGGTGCGTGGGCTGCGGGCTTTGAGCGACTTCGAGAATGAGTTCCAGATGGCGCACATGAATCGTCGCTTGGCGCCCAAACTGGAGACCTTTTTCATGATGACCGGGCAGGAGCATTTTTACGTCAGCTCCCATACGGTTATGGAAGTGGCCCATTTTGATGGGGATATTTCGGGCCTGGTGCCTGAAGGTGTTTTGCAGCGAATGCGCGTCAAAAATGGGCAGTCTATCTCCTAAGGCATTTTCGTTGAGAGGTTGTCGTCATGCGTTTGTCCGGTCGAGTTCAGTCGATTCATCCTTCTCCAACTCTTGCTATCAATGCCCTCGCCAAGGCGATGAAGGCCGAAGGTCAGGACGTGCTCAGCATGGCCGCCGGGGAACCGGATTTCCCGACGCCCGCGCCCATTCGTCAGGCTTGCGTGGAGGCCATTGAGGCGGGTCACACCGGCTATGCCCCATCCGCCGGGGTGCCCGCCTTGCGGCAGGCGGTGCGCGAGCGGGTGGCCGCGTATCTGGGTTTGCAAGTCGAAGACGATCAAGTGGTGGTTTCTTGCGGTGCCAAGCATTGTTTGTACAACGCGATGCAGGCGCTTTTGGAACCCGGCTGCACCGCCTTGATCCAGGCTCCTTATTGGGTCAGCTATCCCGACCAGGTTCGTTTGGCCGGGGCCGAGCCCATCTTGTTGCCCTGTGCCGATGACGGTTTTGCTTTGAATCGCCAGGCCATGGAGGCGGCGATCGATGAGCGCTGCCGACTGCTTGTGCTCAATAGCCCTTCGAATCCCTCCGGGCATGTGCTGGACGCTGACGACATCGATTTTGTGGCCGACCTGCTGCGGGCCAATCCGGATTTGGTGGTTTTGAGCGACGATATTTATGATCGGATCGTTTACTCCACGGAACGACCGCCTCACTTGCTTTCGCGCCACCCCGATCTGGCTTCGCAATGCCTGGTCATCAACGGGGTCAGCAAGACATACGCCATGACCGGTTGGCGGCTCGGCTATGCGGTCGGGCCCACGCCCCTCATCGCGGCCATGCGCAAGATTCAGGATCAGTCCACCTCCAACGCCACCACCTTCGTGCAGCACGCTGCCGTGACCGCGCTGCGTTCGCCGCCGGAATTGGTGGCCGATATGCTGGCGGCCTTCACCGCGCGGCGCAGCCGCATCGTCGACGGGCTCAACGCCCTGCCCGGCGTGAGTTGCAGCATGCCTGGCGGTGCCTTCTATGCGTTTGCCTCATTTTCCGAATTGCTCGAGCGCAAACTGGATGGTCAGGTTTTGGGCAGCGACATGAGACTGGCTGAAATCTTGCTGGAGCGGGAGCGGCTGGCGGTGGTGCCCGGTGAGGCCTTCGGTGCCCCAGGCTTTGTTCGTTTAAGTTTTGCCTGTAGCTCGGATACCATTGACCAGGCCCTGGTGCGGCTGAATCATTTTATCGAGACCCTGGACTGATGGGCTCACCCGGGGGAGGAAGCATGCACAAAATTCTGTCTGCAAAATTTGCATTGCTGCTTTTTGTCTTGCTCGCTGCGTTCAAGGTAAACGCCGCGCCGGTGGAACTGGAGTTTGCCAAGGGCGTGGTGGCTTACAGCCAGGGCAAGCTTGATTTGGCGGCTGATCATTTCATGTCGGTCCTCAGCCAGGCCCCCGAACATGTGCAAGCCTGCGCCTACCTGGGGCAGGTAGAGTTGGGCCGTGGGCATCCGGTCGAGGCGGTTAAGCATTTGCGTCGGGCCGGTGAGTTGGAGCCCGGCAATATGGCGATTCGTCTGGATTTGGCCTTGGCTTTGGTTCGCCTTGAGCAATTCGTCGAGGCGGAAAAAATCTTGGCCGGGCAAGTCAGCCTTGGGGGCGACGCTTCGGCCGCGCAATACTATCTTGGGTTTTGTCGGTACAAACTGGGCCGTGTCGAAGAGGCGGTGGAAAGTTTGGAAAAGGTTCAGGGGATGGAGGGCGACTTCGGCTCGGCGGCCGCCTACTACCTGGGCCTGGCCCACGCCAAGCTGGGCAACAAAAAACAGGCTTTGGCCCAATTTGAATCCTTGGCGGGGACGGGTGGACAACAAAACCTGGTGCGTTTGGCCCGTGAGAATATGGCGCGTTTGCAGGGCAGCGGAGGGGGAAGCCGAAGCTGGGGTCTGAGCGCGTCTTTGGGGGGAGGCTACGATTCCAACGTGGCCCTGACCACGATGGACACGGCCGACGCAGCCGCGGCCGGCATGTTCTTGGCCGCCGGGGCTTATTGGCGTCCATTGGAGCGTAAGCAGGATCGTGTGCAACTCGATTTTCGTCTATTTCGTTCCTTCCATTTTTCCGAGACCACGGAAGGTTTCGATCTGACCGACCTTGGTGCCGGCCTTGATTACCAACGAATGCTCGGGCAGGCCTTTCGCATTCGGGCTGGATATGTTTTCGACGTAGACCTCATCGATGAACTGGCCTCGGTGGATGCGGGTGAGGGTTTTGGGCTGTTCATGCAGGCCCATCAGGCCTTGGCGGGCTTGAGTTGGCGCTGGTCGGCATGGGCGGAACTGGGCCTCCGCTACAGCTTCAGGGCCGCCTTCTTCGAGCAGGACGAGCGCAATCATTTTGCCCATGAAGTTTTGTTGACCCAAGACCTTTTGTTTTTCGACGGACGCTTTCATGTGGGACTGCAGGCAGGCGTACAGGTCGAAGACGCCAAGGGCTTGGATTGGGATCTCTGGGGACCGGTGGTCGCCTTTGAATCTCGTCTGCGCCTCATCCAGTCTTTGCAGGTCTGGGGTAGGGTGGACTTCCGGCGAGAGGATCACCATCACTTCGATGTGGTCTGGTTGCCCGACGAGCGTCGGGTGGACAACTTGCTGGGCTTGGCGGCGGGGCTCACTTGGCAATTTTCCGACAACCTCTCTCTCTTGTTGAGCTACCGTTATTTGCAGAATTTGGCGGATGAGGTGGATTTGGACATCGACCCCTTTGGCTATGATCGCCACAGCGTCTCTTTGGCTTTCATGGGCCGTCTATAAGCCGGAAATTCCGGGGGTTTGACGGATTTTTGAGGTGTGCCGAGGGGTAGGGGGGTTCGGCTTGCCGTGTAGTTGGTTGAAAATATAGAGTTTTGTTGTGTTCCTGATCTGGTTTTGGATGGTATGGCATATGCATAAATAGCCAAGTGGACCAGGAAATGCAGGAGGTGTGGCATGAAAAGCTCAATAATTTTGGTGGTGCTGGCCCTGATTTTGGCTGCTGCGCCCCAGGTTTGGGCCTCCCCTGGGGCCGGCTTTGTGGCCGCGGTTCGCGGCGAGGTCAGCATCGAACGGGGGACGGAGTCGCATGTCGCTCGCATCGGTTTTATGGTGCAGGCAGGCGATGTGCT
>JAUVAM010000276.1 GCA_030591745.1 Deltaproteobacteria bacterium | reverse complement strand
GTTGAAAAATCGGCCAAGAGCTTGTCCGGTTCGCCCATCTCCAGGATGCGACCCAAGTGCATAAGCCCGACACGGTGACAGCGGGCGGCCTCGTCCATGTAGGGCGTGGAGATCAATACGGCCATGCCTTCGTCGACGAATTCGCTCAAGAGATCCCAGAGTTCTCGCCGACTGACGGGATCCACCCCGTTGGTGGGTTCGTCCAAGAGTAAAATCTTCGGACGGTGCAAGATCGCGCAGGCCAAGGCCAGTTTTTTGTACATGCCTCCGGAAAGGGCATCAGCTCGTCGAGTGGTGAAGCGCTCCAATCGCGTGATGCTGAGCAGTCGTTTGCGTCTGGAGGAGAAGTCATCGGGTTTGAGGCTGAACATGCGCCCATAGAAACGGAGATTTTCGTCCACCGAGAGATCGCCGTAGAGGCTATAAGCCTGGGGCATGTAACCCAGGGCATAGCGGACCTCGTTGCGATCGAGTAGGGGATCGGCACCAAGTACCTGAATGCGACCGGCCTCGGCTCGCAGTAACCCCACCAAGAGTCGAATGGCCGTGGTCTTGCCTGCCCCGTCCGGTCCGATCAAGCCAAAGAGTTCGCCGGCTTCTACCGAGAGATCCACGCCGGCCAAGGCCTGGGTGTCGCCGAAGCATTTTTCAACACCCTCAAGCGAGATGATGGGATCGGCGGCGCTCAAGGTTTCTCCTGGCCAGTCTTGACACCTCCAGAGCCCTCGATGGCAACTTCCACAGGCATGCCTGCACGCAGGCGTCCATCCGGGTTGGGGATTTCTACCTCCACGGCGTAGACCAGGCGGTCCCGGTCCTCTCGGGTCTGCACATTGCGCGGCGTGAATTCGGCCTTGGCCGAGACATGCCGGATGCGGCCTTGGAATTGCTCATCCGGATAGGCGTCAGCCCGAACCTGCACCTGGCCGCCGGCTTTCGCCGAACCCAATTCGGCGTTGGGCAAAAAGAAAGTGGCCCGCACTTGGCTCAAATCCACCAAGGTCATGAGCTTGGCGCCCGGCAAGACGGCCTCGCCCGGTTCATAGTTGCGTGCAAGCACCTGCCCGGAACGCGGGACGATGAGCCGACATTCGCGAACCACGGCCTCGGCGCGCTTGATGTATGCACGGGCCACCTCGACCTGGGCTCGGGCCGCCAAAATTTGCGCTTGGGCCACAAGCTCCTGGCCGCGGGCCGCGGACGAGCGGGCTTTGGCGGCTTGCGTGCTGGCGTTCATGGCGTCGATTTGATGTCGGAGGCTGGCTACTTGGGTCGTCACCTTGTCCACGCGAGCATTGCTGATCGCCCCGGCCTTGTTCATGGAGAGAATGCGGGTTTCGTCTTTTTTGGCCGTAGTCAGGCTGACCTGCACGCCCTCGATCTGGCTCTGGGTGGCCTGCACCGTGGAGCGCATGGCTCGGGTATTCTTTTTCGCCGCCTCAGCCCCGGCTCGGGCCGCCTCCACCGCGGCCTCGGCTGCGGACTGGCTTGCTTGCGCTTGTTCCAAGGCTGCCTCCGGTTCGGCGCAGTCCAAGTCCACCAGAATGGCCCCCTGGGTTACCGATTGCCCTTCATCGGCATGTATTTTTAAGATGCGCGCCGAGATGCGCGCCACCACATCCACTTCGACAGCTTCAATGACCCCCGATCCCCCGGCAGGCGCCAAGGCTTTTCGACCCATCTCTTGAAAGCGGAAAAAAAGGGCCACACCCAGGCCCGCACAAAGCAAGACGACGATGGCGAGAACACGTTTCATGGTTAATGGGTATAGCACCATCTGTGCCCGCAAGGAATTTCCGTATGAGCAGGGCCTTGCGGGTCCTGAATACTTGGGGCAAACTGCAAGGAAATCCGACGCCCATGTCGGCCAAGTGAAGGGATGTTTTTGATGTCCGACCCGATGCAAGAGCAGTGGCAAATGGTGAGCCAAAAGCTCACTCAGCGATTGTTCAAGCTGCGATTTTGGGTTGTGCTGGGGCCTTTACTCTTCGGACTGGCCTTTTTGTTCTGGGATCCGGTCGCTTGGAAGATCGCTTGGATCGGGGTGGTCACGGTTGTTTTGTTGGGTTTGTTTTTCATTGAGTATCTGCGCGTTCAGCGAGCCAAGGTGGGCCAGGGCACCATGCAGCTCAACTTGATGGGTATGCTGCTGATGCAAACGGCCCTTATCTATTTGACCGGTGGCATCGAAAGTCCCCTGATGCCGATCTTCATTCCCATGGCTCTTGGGGCGGGCATTCTCTTGCGTGAATATTGGCGGGTCTTGAGCGTGGTGGCTTTGCCCCTGGTTTTGACCTTGTTTTTTGCCGGATCGCGTTTGTATGGCTGGGTCCCTCTGAGCACGCCGGCGTTTTTTGAGTTGGGTCGAGAGGCCGTGGCCGACAAGCCCGTTTATATCTGGACCCAGGCAGGCATATTTTGCGGATTGTATATTGTCACTTCGGCGCTGGCCCATTTCATCCGGCGCATTGTGGACCAGCAGGTGAGAGAGAACATCCGGGGCAAGCAGCGCAACCTGACGTCTTTGGCTTCTCGCAACAAAGAGCTCTTGAGCGTTTCTCGCACCATCGCCCACGAGCTGAAAACCCCATTGGACTCCATTCAGGGCCAGGCCCAAGTTTTGGCTCGTGGCGCCCAGGCAGGCGACAAGCAGGCCGAAGGCCTGGAGGCGATGCAGAAGGAACTCGCTCGCATGGGAGAGGTCTTGGACGGTTTTCGTAACTTCACCAGGCCCTTGAGCGAGTTAAGCCTGGAGCCATGCGAGATGGCTGGGCTTGTGGCGGAGGTGGGGGCTTTGCACGAGGGCCTGGCGGTGGTGCGAAGCGTGATTCTTGAGTTGGGCTTAAGCCCGGTCCAGGTCACCTGTGATCCGCAGAAGGTCAAGCAGGCCCTCCTCAACTTGGTGCAAAATGCCCTGGAGGAGAGCCAGCCTGGAACCAAGATTTTTCTACGCTGCGGCCCCTGGCATAAGGGTGCCCGCATCGAAATTCAGGATGAAGGGGCCGGCCTGTCATCAGAGGCAAAAGAGCATCTCTTTGAGCCGGGCTTCACGTGCAAGGAGGGGGGCTCGGGTGTCGGTCTGGTCATGGCGCGTTCCATCGTTGAACAGCACGGCGGTCGCCTGGCCTTAGAAGCCAACGAGTCAGGCAATGGTTGTCTGGCCAGCGTTTTTTTGCCTGATGATGCCAAGGGGCTCCCGGAAGCGGGGACCGACCCTTCGTCGCTCCGGGGCTCTTGAAATTTTTTGGCGTGAAGTGGTAGCGTGCCGGCATGGAAAACGACTTGGCAAATCGCGAAGGAGAGAACCGGGTGCGAGCAAAGACCGTGGCTTGGTTGGCCAGCGAACTGCATGATTTCGAGCGGCTCGATGACCTGAGGGACAAAATGAGTGCTCGTCTGGCCGATTGGTTGCCCGAGGCCGAGTTCGAGCCCGCGGAGAAATGCGAGCCAGAGAGCAGTCCTGTTTTGATGATTTTGACCGGCGGCACCGAACGGCCGGCTCTGGAGTGGCTGGACAAGTGTCCGGGGCGGGTGACGCTCTTGGCGCATCCGGCTCATAACTCGATGGCCGCTTGCTTGGAGATATTGGCCCGTTTGCGCCAGGCCGGGCGTCGCGGCCGCGTCATGCTCTTCGACGATTCCGAGCACAACAAAGAAGCCCTGCGTGCCCGATGGGAGATGCGTCGTGTGCACATGGGCATGCAGGGTGCCCGCGTTGGTTTGGTGGGCCAACCATCGGACTGGTTGGTAGCCAGCGTGCCGGATGTTGAGCAGGTCAAGCGCCGCTGGGGCGTGGATTTGGTTCCTTTGGGGCTTGATGCCCTGGCCGAAGCCGAGCGTGAGATCGACTCGGCCGATCTGAAGGCTGAGACCGCCCGATGGCTAAGTGATGCCGGTAGGTTGGTCGAGCCGGATGAGGCGGCTTTGTCTTTGGCTGTCAAAACCGCCCTGGCTCTTGAGCGACTGGCAAAGGAAAACGACCTTCATGCGCTGGGCCTTGGTTGCTTTGATTGGTTGAAAGCCCATGGCGTGACAGGTTGCCTGGCGCTGTCCCGCCTGAATGACTTGGGCTTGCCCGCGGCCTGTGAGGCCGATCCGGCGGCTGCCGTGACCATGCTTTGGTCCTGGCGGGTTTGCCATGAACCCGCCTTCATGGCCAATCCACAGTGGCCTCAGGCGGACAGCGGCGTGCTTGAATTGGCGCACTGCACCGCACCGAGCAGCATGGCTCGTTCTTTTAATTTGAGAAGCCATTTCGAATCGGGCCGTGGTGTTGCCGTAGAGGCTGATTTCGCCCCGGGGGCCGTGAGCCTGGTACGCTTGGGTGGTCAGGATTTGGATCAGCTTTACGTGGCGGAGGGTTGGGTGATCGACGGGGCCGGGAACCGACCTGACCGTTGCCGCACTCAGGTGGCCGTTCGCATGGAGGGCGATGCCTTAGACCAGCTTTTGTCTCGACCTCTGGGTAACCATCTTTTGCTTATCAAAGGCAGGCACGCCGAACGGCTGGATGCATCGTTTTCATGGTTCGCTTAGACTCGCCGGGGTTGACAAATTGCCCCCGGGGACCGATAGGATAGGGCAGGAGGAATTAACCAGCATGAGTGACAGCACCAACATGACGGATCCGACACCCGAAGACATCGTGGCCATGTCCGTGGCAGGTGTTACCCTGGACCCAAACACCAACATGCCCATCATCATTTTGAAGGCGGCGGACGACTCGGTGGCCATCCCCATTTGGATCGGTTTGGTGGAGGCTTCCGCCATCGCTACCGAGTTGGAGGGTGTTCAACTGACGCGTCCCATGACCCACGATTTGCTCAAGAATCTCCTGGAGGCCTTGGGCGCGAGCCTGGAGCGCGTGGTCGTCAGTGACCTCAAGGACAACACTTTTTACGCCAGGCTTCATCTCAAAATTGGCGATCAGAACAAGGAGCTTGACTCCCGTCCCTCCGACGCTATCGCCCTGGCCCTTCGGGCCGGTGCTGATATATTTGTGTCGCGCAAGGTCATCGATAACTCGCAGCAACTGGACATGGAGGCCCTGCATCGGGCTTTGGACAGCAAGGACGACGATGAAGATGAAGTGGCGGAAGACGGGACGAAGAAGCCCAAGGACCGCTGGACAGAAATTTTACAAGATTTGAAGCCCGAGGACTTTGGCAAGTACAAGATGTGAGGGAGTAGGCCCTCTTAGACTTCTTGTTACGCAAAGCCCATGACCCGTCTGCTTAAGCCATTTCTATTGTACTGCTTGCCCATTTTGTTTTACTTGGCACTGATTGTGGGCCTGTCATCCATATCCAGTTTGCCTTTTCGACTTAGCCCTGGATTGCATTTAGACAAGGTTGTTCATTTTTTCGAGTATGCCATCTTGGCTTTTTTGGTGGCGAGGGCTGTCGCGGCAATGTCTTGGCCTGCACAAGGCTGGGCTATATGGCTCGTAAGCAGTCTCTTGGTTCTGGCTGTGGGCTGTGCTGATGAGTGTTATCAATCCATCGTGCCCAATCGAAGCTCTGAACTCTTGGATCTTTTGGCTGATGGGCTTGGGGGGATGGTGGGCAGTGGTCTGTATTTGATCTTCCGCCTCAGGGACTGATGGGCAGGTGAGGAATCTCTGCTGTTTTTTCGTCCAAGATTCTTTTGATACGGGCCAGGATTTCGGCGGTTTGCTCCGGGGTGCCCAGGCTCAATCGAATGATACCAGGCAACTGGCGAGATCGATCTCGAACGTGCAGGCCCACGTCGGCCAAGCGTCGCGCCATGTCCGGGGCGTTGTCGAACTCGAGAAGCACCCAATTGGCGAAAGTACTGCGGCAGGGGATGCCCTCACGTCGGCAAAAACGCTCCATCATGGCGGCTGAACGCTTCACGTCACGCACGTACTTGCGGTAGTAAGGCAGGTCATCCAAAGCGGCCGTGGCCGCCACCATCGCCATCATGTTGACGCTCTTTGGGGTGAAAATGCGTCTCAAGTCCTGG
>JAUVAM010000648.1 GCA_030591745.1 Deltaproteobacteria bacterium | reverse complement strand
GCTGCTAACATTGTAGCTACCCGTACAGCGCAGGGAAAACGACAGCATGGCCCCGGAACCCTACGATCAGGATTCAACTTTCGCTGACACTAGCAGTAGCGGAGAATTGCGTCCGCTGCAGCGAGGTACCTGTGTGGGCCGTTACCTCATCGCGGATGTGTTGGGCCAGGGCGGGATGGGAGTAGTCTACCGCGCTTTCGATCCGGATTTGGGTCGGCCGGTGGCTTTGAAGATGCTGGTGGTGGATAAGCTGCCGGGACAAAACACGGACGCCTGTGCCCAAAACCGAGGGCGACTGTTGCGCGAGGCCCAGGCTTTGGCCCAACTATCGCATCCCAATGTGGTTACGGTGCACGATGTCGGCAGCTATGAAAATGCCGTCTTCATTGCCATGGAGCTGGTCGAGGGCAAGACCCTGGGCGAATGGCTGCGCAGCGAAAAGCCGACGACGGCGGCGATTATTGCCGTGGTTATGGCGGCGGGCCGGGGATTGGACGCGGCTCATCAAGTGGGCATTATCCACCGGGATTTCAAACCGGCCAATGTTGTCGTGGGCAAGGATCAACGCGTGCGCGTGCTGGATTTTGGTTTGGCGCGGGCCAGCGATAGCCCGCCGGGGCAAAATCCGCCGGGGGTTCTAACGGACCAGCAGCGGGACTCCGATACCGACCCCGAGCACAATTTTGATTCTTCGGACTCCCAGATCTCCGCCGATACCATGGAGAGTTCCGGCTCGGTGAATTATCTCTCCTCCAATTTGACCCAAGCCGGGTCTATCGTGGGCACCCGTAACTACATGGCGCCCGAGCAGTTTGAGAGCCAGCATTTGGATGAGCGGGTGGACCAGTTTGCCTTTTGTGTCGTCTTGTATGAAGCCGTGCACGGCTTTCGTCCATTTCAGGCGAATTCCAATCGTTGGTTGGTCAAAAGAATGCACGCCGGCAAGATGAAGTTGCCCGAAAAGCCGGTCATCGCCCCCTGGATGATGAAGGTCTTGCTTCGCGGATTGCAGGCCAAACCCGCCGAGCGCTTTGCCTCCATGGACCAACTGCTGACCGCCTTGGCCACCGATCCCGACGCCGCCCGGCGCGCGGCCCGGGCGCGGCTAAGAAAAAGAGTGTTGCTTACGGTCGCCGTACTTTTCTTTGTGGGCGCCACTAGTTTTGGCACTTGGTACGGCATGACCAAGGGCAGCCGCTTGTGCAAGGGCTCGGATAACGAACTGGCCGCAATCTGGGACGATGCGGTCAAGCAAAAGGTGCAGTCTTCGTTTTTGGCCAGCGGGCGATTCTATGCCCCGGATACGTTTTCACGCGTGGCCAAAGTTCTCGATCGCCAAGCAAAAAACTGGGTGAAGATGCGCACTGAGGCCTGTGAGGCGACCCATGTGACCGGGACCCAGTCAGCCCAAATGTTAGACCTGAGAATGCAGTGCCTGCGCCGCCGCCTTTCGGAGTTGGGCGCCTTGACGGCACTGTTCTCCCAGTCTGATAGCCAGGTGGTGGACAAAGCGGTACCCGCCGCGCTGGCCTTGACCCGGATCGAGAGTTGCGCGGATATCGAGTCACTCAGCGCCGCCATGCCTTTGCCGGCAGATCCGCATACTCGCAGTCGTTTGGCCGCTTTGCGGAAAGATCTGGACCAGATCCGGGCCTGGCAGAAAACCGGAAGATACCAGGAAGGGCTTGCCCCGGCGGCGGCAGCAGTAAAGACGGCGCGCAGCCTGGCCTACCCGCCGGTGGCGGCCGAGGCCGTGATGCTGCTGGCTGTTTTACAAGACAAGTCCGGAAAATACCAAGCAGCGGCCAGCTCTTTAGAGGAAGCCATCTTGCTGGCCGACGAAGCCAAGCACGACCTCATCCGGGCCCAGGCGAGCACCCAGCTTATCTCGGTAGTGGGATACAAATTGGCCCGCGAGGATGACGCTGAGCCCTTGATTCGACGCGCCCAGGCAGTCATCGCTCGTCTGGG
>JAUVAM010000242.1 GCA_030591745.1 Deltaproteobacteria bacterium | reverse complement strand
GAAGAAGAGCAGGAAAAAGAGCAAGAAGAAGAGCAGGAAAAAGAGCAAGAAGAAGAGCAGGAAAAAGAGCAAGAAGAAGAGCAGGAAAAAGAGCAAGATCAGGATGAGTCAGAAACCGGCGAGGTGTCCAGCGAGGAAGAGCAGGGACTACGCAGCGCTTTGGATGACATCCTGGGCGATGAGGCGGAAGAGGAGGACGTGGATCCTTTCGCCGACTCTTCTGAAGAAGACGTGGATCGACAATCCACCCGTGTATTCAACATGGAGGAAATGCAGCAGGTCAAGTCTGAGCGGCAGAAGGCCGAAGTAGAAGATGATGACTATGATGCGGATTCAGACGGAAGATCTCGATCAGACGACGCCACCCAGGCGGGTGACGTGGACCGGGACAAGGTCGAGTGGTATGCAGCCGTGGACGAGAAGCAGATCGGTCCCATGAGCCTGGCTGAGTTCGCTGAGCATTTTGAAGAGGGTCAGTATGACGGAGAGACCCTGGTTTGGAAAGCAGGGTTCGATGAATGGCTACCTGCCTACGAGGTGGCTGAGTTTCAGTTCCTGGTTGACGATGAAGAAGATCGTGAGTCGCAGGAAAGCCCTGATGAGCCAAAAGAAGAAGAAGAAAAAGAAGAAGCGCAGGAACCCGACGACGAATCGGCCTGGCGTTTCGACGGGGACGATGAGTCGGCATCCGGGGCTGATGACTTTCCTTCCGATGAATCTGATTTTGGAGACGACGAGACCGCTGCTGACGATGGGTATTTTGACGACGAGGAAGAGTCTTCAAGTGCTTCGGATGCGGCATTTGCAGGTGCCGACGTGGACTGGAAGCCCTCGGCATTGTCTTCCTTGAGTTCTCTGGCAGAAGAGGAACTCTCCAGTATGAAGCCTGTCGACCCCGAGCCTGAGGAAGACGAGTTTCCTTTTCCTGAGGAAGATGCCGTGCCAGAGGATGGGGAGGTCTCCATTCCCATGGAGGCGGAGGGTGATGACGAGCTCGAAGAAGAGGAGGGCTCGCTTATCGGTCAGATCGCAGCAGAGGAGGAGGCCGCAGCGGAGGAGGCGGAGCGGGAACGGCTAGAGCGGGAGCGGATCGAGGAGGAGGCTCGCAAGAAGGCGGAGGAAGACGCTTTGGCTGCGCAGCAGGCAGCCAGCCGCGAGCAATACGAAGAACGGCGTGAGCGTGCCGCTCCACCCGAAGAGCAATTCATTCCGGGGCGGGCTGGTGTGAACCCCCAGATGAAGATGCTGGTTCTCGGTGGGGGTTTGGCTTTGTTTGTCATGTTTGCCACCACCATCGGGGTGGTGATTTGGGCCACGAGCAAGGATGATGTGCCTGCGCCCAATCCCCAAGTGATGCAACCGGTGGCGGGTCCAGGCGCGCAGTCTGGCGTGCAGCCTGGAGCACAACCTGGTACACAACCTGGTACACAACCTGGCACACAACCTGGCACGCAACCTGGCACGCAACCTGGTACGCAACCTGGTACGCAACCTGGTACGCAACCTGGTGTGCAGCCTGGTGTGCAGCCTGGTACGCAGCCTGGTGTGCAGCCTGATGTGCAGCCTGGCACGCAGCCTGGTGTGCAGCCGCCAGTCACTGGTCCCAAGGATGCCCCTGCCGTTAAGCCAGCGGATCAAGCATCCATATCGCCCAAGCCCAAACCCAAACCCAAGCGGCGAAAGGCGCGTAAGCGCAGAACGAAGGCAAGCAAGCCGAAGCCGATACCTGACCCTGTTGAAGAAACCAAGGTCGAAAAAAAGCCGCCGCGGAGAAAACCCGGGGGTTCGGTTTTGGACTTTGAGGATGAAGACGATCGTGCCCTTGCCAGTGAGATGGGCATAAAGCCCAAAGTCACGGAGAAAGCCAAGAAGAAAGAGTTACCACCTTTGGGTAACTCTGATGTGCTGGGGGTCATGCGCCAGCACATTGCCGAGTTCAAGGCTTGCAGCCGCAAGCAGAAGTCGATGGATTCTTCGGTGCGAGGCAAGATGGTGGTCAATTTTACTATCGTCAATAGCGGCAAGGTTTCGAGGGTCAAGGTGAGCGGTGCAGGGTTCTCTGGATCCTATGTGGCGAAGTGCGTTTCTTCCGTCATCAAGCGCTTGAAGTTCCCCGCCTTCGGTGGCCCCCCCAAGAGGGTGCCATTTCCCTTCAAGGTTAACTGATCCCCTTAAATAATAACCAGCCCATCAGCGCTGGTCATGCCGGCGTTTTCCATGGATTGCCGTTGTTCGTTCATCCGCTCTTCACTGAGCTTGGCCAAGTTTTCTTGGATCTCGGGACGTTCTTTCACCAGTTCCTGGTAGTCCTCTTTGGACAAGAACAGGAATTCACCGCCGCGCACAGCCTGGACCGTGGCGGTGGTGGGGGAGTCATTGATCAGTGAGATTTCGCCGAAAACGGAGCCTTCGGACATGCGGGTTAGGTGAACACTGGTGTCGCCCTCGAATTTACTGATCTCTACTTCACCTCCCAGGATCAGATACAAACCAGGACCTGGGGTGCCTTCTTGAATGATCACTTCCTCGGTGGGCACGCCGACGGATGTGAAGCGATCCAGGATCTCTTTGCGTTCTTCCTGGTTGAAAGGCTGGAAGACTGGAGAAGTGAGCAGCAAGTTGTTGATGAATCGTTTGCGCACGAATTTGGCCATGGCCCAAGTGATGTCGTCCAGATCCTCGGCGGCTGTTTCCAGCTCGTCTCTGCTGAGCACAAGCACATTGCTTTCTCGGATGGCCCGGGCAGATGCCAGTCGTGGTGCCTCGGAGATCAAGGCCATCTCGCCGAAAACCGAGCCGGCGCTCAGATGGGCCAGGACCTTCTCCTCTCCATCTTTTTCTTCGGTGACCTCGATTTCCCCATGGGCCAGCATATACACGCAAGTGCAGGGATCGCCCTGCTGGATAATGATCTCGCCAGGCTTATAGGTGCGGACTTGCAGAATCTCCAAAATGGGGAAAAAGGCCTCCATCGTCAACATCGAGAACAGAGGAATGGCGGGCAACTGCTTTGGGTAATGCAACTCGCCAAAATCTTGTGCCAGTTTTTCCGCGGCCGCGCTCAGGTGTTCCCCCTCGAAGGTTTCCTCTTCGATTTCACCATCTGGGAGGCTGGGCAGATCGAAGGGTTCAGTATCTTGATCTACCCGGTCTGACTCCATGCTGTAGAGATCGGCCAAGGTGCTCAGCGTGTCTTCAGACCCGGTCTGCAAATGAGCTGCCCGCTTGGAGGCCACCAGACCCATCAGGGGATAGCCGGCCTTGATACAATGCCAGGCCAGTTGTTTGTAGACATCGAAGGCTCGGTTGAGCTCCTTGCGTTTCTCGAAGGTTTCAGCAACACGAAAGCGAGACATCACATGTTCGGGTTCGGCCTTGATCACCGTCATGTATGCTTTCAGGGCTTGGTCCAGATTGCCTGCGAGCAGATCGCTTTCCGCTGCCTGGTAGATTTCGGTCAAATTGAGGGCCATTCACATGTCTCCATTGGCGCATTGAGCGCTGAGTCGGCCATTACCCGTCTTTATATGCCGTCGGGAACGTTGCATGAGAATACTCAGATCGATAGAGGCATAGCAAAGGCCATGGACTTTGGCAAGGAGAAAATCCCGGTTTCTCCGGTTTTCCTCTGGTTTTCCATGGGCTTTTGTGCCAGGCTGCCTCCCCATGGTCGGTATTGACTTTCTCTGGATTTTTGGCGGTGGGTTGGTTGCGGGACTGGTGGGTGCCTTGCTCGGGCTTGGTGGGGGTCTGGTTGCGGTGCCCTTTCTTAATTTGGTCATGGGCGTACCGATTCACCAGGCGGCCGCGGCCGGGTTGGTTTCCACTCTCTCAGTATCCTGCGGGGCCGCCGGTCGATATTTGCGCCAAGGAGAACTGGTACAAGTACCTGTAGGGCTTGAAATGGAGTTGGGGGCAGCCCTTGGGGGATTGACTGGCGGCTATCTGGTGGGCTGGCTGTCAGGCCCGATCGTCCAGATTATTTTCGCGCTGGTTATGGCGGCCAGTGGTCTGCAAATTGTGCGTTCATTACTCAAGCAAGCCAGTCAGGATGACAGGCTTGGAGCGGTGGGGCTTGGCCGCAGGTTTTTGGCTTTGGGGTTGTGCTTTGCCGCCGGGGTGGTCTCGGGCCTCTTGGGCATCGGAGGCGGGATGGTGGTTGTACCCATCCTGCACCTGGTCTTGCGAATGAGCTTCAAGCAGGCGGCGGCCACCAGCAATTTCATGATGGGCCTGACCGCATTGCCGGCGCTTTGCGGTTTCATTGTCCGAGGGGACTTTCAGTTGAGGCTGGCTGCTCCCTTGGCCTTGGGCGTTTTGCTGGGGGCCAGTTTCGGGGCGCGCATCATGCCGCGCATCAAGACCCGCTTGTTGAAGGTGTTTTTTGTCGGGATACTGGCCTACGCAGCGGTGGAGATGGTTCGCAAGGCGGTGATGACATGGTGAGTTTGGACCGGAAGGTCGAGCGGGCACTGGGCCTGGTCCTGGTTTGGGGATCGTGGCTTGGCGTCGTCTTGTCAGCCGTTTCTGTCCTGGCCCTCATGTTGCTGGGGGCTGATTTACACACATGGTGTCTTGGATTGGCTGCCTGGTGGCAGGGAGATTGGTTCTTCTTGCGCCTCATGGGCGGTGTGGGCATGCTTTTTTTGTTTGCCACCCCTGTCTTGATGTTGGTTTGGCTGATCCTGTGTTGCTGGAGCAAGGGGCTAAGGCGGCTGGCCTTCACGGGCTTTGGGGTTTTGCTGGTTTTGGGCCTGAGTCTGGGGACGGTGTTGATTCAGCTTTGAGATGTTGCCTGGTCAATGCCAGCAATCGATTTCCGTCGAATCCGAGCATCAGCTGACCGCCCACGTCCAAAACCGGTACTCCATTGAGACGTTTTTTGGCTTTGAGCGCTTTGCAGGACAGTTCTTTCTGGGCTCCTGGGTCCTTTTCCAGATCTTTGGACAGGAAAGGGATGCCTTGCTCGCGCATGAAGCGCTTGGCCGCCTTGCACACCCCGCACCAGCTGGTTTCGTAAAGCAGAACCTTATCCTTGGGCGAGTCGGGTAGCGCTTCGCATTCCTTCGGTAGCACACCAGAGGCGCCGGCGGGATCCCGCATCAGATCGCGTTCAAACTTGAACCGACTCACCAGGCTATAGGGGTGGCTTCCATCGGGCTCCGTCTGGCTGAGATCGGCCACATAGAGAACCTGGGCTGAGCGGCGTTGCTCTGGGCTGAGTTGGGTGTCCACCACGATTACTTGCTCTCGGGCCTTCTCGGGCACCTGCTCGATGCCGTCCACTGTATGGAAGGTTCCGTCGGCCTGAAGATAGGTAAAGAGCAGCTTCTTGTTGTCCGGATGGATTCGGATTTGGGCGAAGTTTTCTTCTTGTTTTGCCCCGGGGTCGGTTTTTTTCTCAGAACAGCCCATTGAGAAACATGCAGGCAGGCAGAGCATGAGCAAAAAGGTGACGCTTTTTTGTGGTGGTTTCATGGATCTGATCCTAGGTCCTTGATCGAGAGCGGTCAAGCCTTGCTGCGGCCAAAGGTGCTGACGTATGATGACGTCGTCATGAGCGGCATCCAAGCTACGCCACCCGAGCCGGGTTTCATCAAGACCTATTTGCGCCTGCTGTCCGCGGTGAGACCCTATATGGGCCAATTGGCCCTGGCCATCCTTTGCATGATCGTCTTGGCCGGCACCACAGGCATCTATGCCTATCTGGTTGGGCCCCTTCTGAAGTTGTTGGCGTCTGGTGGAATGACTGGAGGAGAAGACATCGTCCAGTTCATTCCGAGCCTGGACCCGGCGGGTTTGTCGCGCGAGAAACTCTTTTTGCTTGTGCCGGTTCTCATTTTGGTTGTGGCCGCCGTCAAAGGGATTAGCTATTTCGGGCAATTTTTTCTCATGGGCCGGGTGGGCCAGAAGGTCGTGGCGGATCTGCGGGAAGAGATGTTCCGACGGCTGACCACTTTGAGCCCATCCTATTTTGATCGCAGCGCCACCGGGCAGATCATCAGTCGCTTCACCAACGATGTTTATGCGGTGGAGCAGGCCGTGACTTATGCCGTGGCTGCCTATCTGCGAGATAGTATGCAGGTGCTGGTCCTGACCGTCTTGGCTTTCATTTTGGATTGGCGCTTGGCGATCATCGCCTTTGTGGTGATGCCGGTGGCTGTTTTTCCCATCGTGCATTTTGGGAAGCGCCTAAAAAGAGTGAGCACCGACAGCCAGGTCTCTCTGGGTGCTCTGGCAGATCGTTTGCATGAGGGCATCAAGGGCATGCGCATCGTGCAGGTGTTCGGCGCGGAATCCCACGAGCGGGCTCGTTTTGGACAGGAGAACCGTCGCTACCTGCGTATCATGTTGCGTTCCTTTGCGGTGCGGGCGCTGCAGTCACCCGTCATGGAGTTCTTGGGTGCGGCTGGTTT
>JAUVAM010000332.1 GCA_030591745.1 Deltaproteobacteria bacterium | reverse complement strand
GGCCGGTCGCCACCCAGGTGCCGACCCAAGAGGCGAATCAAACGGTGACGGGGGTTCTGGTGGAAGAAAAAACACCGGAGCCTTCGGACGGACGCGAACAACGCACGGAAACCCGTGAGGAAAAGGCCATCCCGGTCACCTTCGATGACGTCACGGGGCTGATCAAAGAGTTCACACACAACATCTCTTTCGGCGGCTTGTTCACGTACACCTCCAAACCCTTCAAGACACAAGAAGAAGTGGCGGTGACCCTGATCCACCCCGTGCACCAGGAGCGTCTCACCCTGTTGGCCATCGTGGCCCACGCGACCGATGCCCCCAGCCCGGATCCAATCACGGGCCAAAACCGTTATGGCGTGGGCCTGCAGTTTCGACTGCCCATCGAAGAACTCAAGCGCCTGCTGTCCGATTTCATCAGCTCCCACAAGCTAAGCAAAACAGAACCGGAAGACTCTGAGATTCTCAATTTGGCTCGCCAGGCCTTGACGCGCGCGGAGCGGGGACATCACGCCCTTCTGGAGCTCGATCAAAACGCCAACGCCGAAAAAGTACGACAAGCATACTTCGCCCTGGTTGACCGTTTCCATCCGGACCGGTATTTTGACAAGGTGAGCGATACGACCAGAAAACTTCTGGAAGAACTTTTCAGGAAACTGACTCAGGCCTACGAAACACTTTGCGCGTAAGCCGGTGAGGAATTCCATGGCAGCGGTCTTGGGGATTGACCTGGGCACCACCAACTGTGTGCTGGCATACCTGCACAATGAACAGATGCACATTTTGGCTGACGCTCAGGGTCAAGAGCTCTTCCCCTCCGTCATCACGCTCGGCGAACAAGGGCAGATTTGGACCGGGCGCGAGGCCGTGGCCCTTGGGGCCACCATGCCGGGCCGCACGGCCTATGCCGCCAAGCGACTCATGGGCCGTTGGTTCAGTGACGAGGTGGTGAAGCGAGCCCAGCAAATCTATCCTTATGAAATCCGAGAGGCCGAAGGCGGCGGGGTGCATCTCAAACTGGGCTCTGCCGAATACAAACCGGAACAGATTTCCGGCATGGTCCTCAAGTCCTTGGTGGACTTGGTAGAGCAGCGCACCGGGAATCGCCCCACCGAAGCCGTGGTCACCGTGCCGGCCTACTTCAACCACGCCCAGCGAGAGGGCACCCAGCGAGCCGCGGCCGAAGCAGGACTTTCGGTTTTGCGCTTGCTCAACGAACCCACGGCCGCGGCCTTGAGCTTGCCCGACCAAGGTGATGCCTCTCGCCTGGTGGCCGTTTACGATTTCGGTGGAGGCACTTTCGACATCTCCATCATCCGCATCCAGGGTCAAGTCTATGAGGTCTTGGCGACAGACGGCGACACCTTCCTGGGCGGCGATGACATCGACGGCATCCTCTGCGATCGCCTCTCGGAGCGTTTCGCCGAGAAGACAAGCGTCAACCTGCACCACTTCCCTCTGTCCTGGTACCGCTTGCGAGACGCCGCGGAGAAGGCCAAGAAAGAACTCAGCCACGCGGAAGTTTGCAGCATCTTCCTGCCCCGACTGGTGGGAGAAGACGCCCTGGTCACACAGTTGCATCGCAGCGAGCTGGAGGCCATCGTGCGCCCTCTCTTGGAGCGATCCTTGCGCATCTGCGCCCGGACCTTGCAAGCGGCGGGCGTGATTGCGACGGACCTGACCGAATTGGTGCTGGTGGGCGGGCCCACCCGCATGCCCCTGCTCAGAACCATGGTGCAGGAATTTTTCAACCGCCCCCCGACCTCCGGCGTCAACCCGGATACGGCCGTGGCGGAAGGTGCCGCCCGGGAGGCGGCCATGTTGAGACAAGGTGGCGGCGCCCTGCTGCTGGACGTCACGCCGATCACCCTGGGCATCAACATCGCCGGCAATCTCCTATACCCCCTCATCCCGCGCAACACCAAGGTCCCGGTTCGTCGCGAGCACTCCTTCACCACCGCCCGCGACGCCCAGACCCGGGCCCGCCTGGTCATTTTGCAAGGGGACAACACGGTGGCCAGCGAGAACAACAAGCTGGGCGAAGTCGTGCTCAGCCAATTGCAAGGTTACGAACGCTTCCATAGCCGCATTACCGTGGTCTTCGAAATCGACGCCAACGGCATCCTGCACGTCAAAGCGGCCGACAAAGACACGGGTGAGGAACATGAGCTGGTCATTCGGGATTCCTTCAATGCCGAAGGCGCGGAAGCCGTCGACTCCCTGGAAGAAAACGAGACCCTGACCGATGCGGAACCACCCTCGCGAGCCACCATCGCCGGTCCTTTTCGGGCCACTGAATTGGTGGACGTGCTCTTCTTTCTGCACGCCAATCAAAAATCCGGACGGGTGGATCTCAAAGGCCAGGCCGATGAGGGTTCTTTGTGGATGCTTGACGGCGAGTTGACCCATGCCGAAGCAGGCCCCATGAAGGGCCTGGATGCGGCGGCGCTCCTGCTGAGCCTGAAGGAAGGTGACTATGCCTTCTTCGAGGGCGAGCATCGAGATGGTCCGACACAGTTGGACAGCCCCTTTGAGCGCCTGGTCGGCACCCACAATGATTAATCCTGCCCCTGGGCACCACGGGTGGCGAAACACAATGCGCTATTTCGCCACCCTGATGATTCTGGGTTTGGGGCTCTTGCTCGTAAACTGTGAGGCCGAACGACCCCAACCCAAAGTGCCGGACGACGCCAGCCAGATCCACAAAGCCACGGATGTATTTTGGGCCCTACAAAAATGGGGATTCATCGCGGCCAAGAAGAAACCACACGAATCCAGCTCGGGCTGTACGCCCACCGAATACCTGGCGGTCAAGGACTCCAACAAATTCCGCATCTCGGTTTTTGAATGCCCCACATCCAAAAGGGCGAAAGAGGTGGTGGAAAACGCCCACACACGGAAAATCGACGACCTTTTGCGCAACCGGCATGAGGGCGGGGTGCTACGCCGAAACAAACTGGAAATCATCCTGCGCCGGCTCGAAGGCGATGCATTGGCCACCGATAAATTACTCGAAGACCTGGGTGCGCTGTGATGCCCATGTTGCGTATTTTGCCTGAAGTAGAAGCAGCCTTACACGACGGGCGTCCGGTCGTCGCCCTGGAATCCACCGTCATCGCCCATGGCATGCCGCGGCCCCAGAATCTCGAAGTGGCACGAAGCCTGCGAGACCAGGTTCGACAAGAGGGTGCCATCCCCGCCACGGTGGCTTTGCTGGATGGACAAATCTCAGTCGGCCTGGACGAAGCCAGCCTTGTCCGCCTGGCGACCGATGAGGATGTGGCCAAGGTAAGCTGCCGGGATTTGGCAGCCGTGTTGGCGGAAGGCCGCACCGGAGCCACCACCGTGGCTGCCACCATGCGCTGCGCCCACCTTGCGGGCATTCCCATCATGGCGACCGGTGGCATCGGGGGTGTACACCGGGGTGGTCAAGATAGCTTCGACATCTCGGCGGACTTGACCGAACTGGGACGTACGCCGGTGGCGGTGGTCTGTTCCGGCGCCAAATCCATTCTCGACCTGCCCCGTACCGTAGAAATGCTCGAGACTCTGGGGGTACCCATCATCGGCATGGGGACTGATCAATTCCCGGCTTTTTTCTGCCGAGGAAGCAAACAGCGTGTCGACGCCCGTTGCGAATCGCCCGAAGAAATCGCAAAAATTCTATCCCTGCATTTCTCCCTGCCCGAGGCCGGTGGTGTATTGGTGGCCCAGCCTGTCCCACAGACCCACGCCCTGGACGAGGCGGGAATTGAAGAAGCCATCTCGGCTGCCATGGAGCAGGCTCAGCGAGCAGACATCCAGGGGAAAGCCCTCACGCCTTTCTTGCTGTCGGCTTTGGTACAAGCAACAGAGGGCAAAAGCCTCAAGAGCAACATCGCGCTCTTAGAGGCCAACGCCGGACTGGCTGCACGAATCGCGAAAGAAGGGGCGGCCCAGCAAGACGGTTAGAAAAGACATCATTTTTATTGGGAGATGCTTTTCCCAGTTGACGCGTAGAACAAAAGGATGCTATTTCACGGTTCAAAATCAGCCAACAAGGCGAAAGGGAGTTAACATGCCAGTAGCAAAACCGATGACCAAAGCGCAGATCATTACCCACTTGGCCGAAAAATTCGAGATGCCCAAGAAAGAGGTCGTCACCTTCTTGGAAGGCTTCGCGGACCTGGCTTACGCCCAGACCAAAAAAGTCGGCGCCTTTGTGCTGCCGGGCTTCGGCAAGTTGGTGTTGAGCAAGCGCAAGGCTCGCATGGGTCGCAATCCCGCCACCGGCGAATCGATCAAGATCCCGGCCAAAAAGGTCGTCAAAATGCGCTTGAGCAAGGCCTGCAAAGATTCCATCTTGCCGCCTAAGAAGTAATCATCCTGCCTGATTGTTTATTTTGCGGCCCCGCTGTCCGCCGGTCCCTCGCGGGATGGGCCGACTACGGGGCCGTTTTTTTGACCGGCTGGAGGCATCATGATCAAAAAAATCATCATCCTGGCCTTGCTGGTGGCCGCGGGTTATGTGGGCTATCGCGTTTGGGGCAACCTATCCCAGTCTGAAAAAGCATCCGTCTCCAAGCGTTTGGACAAAACCATGGACGGGGCCAAAAAGCTGCTCGACAAAACCGCCGACAACCTGACCGACACAGCCAAAGACGCCATCAGCGACATGGACAAAAAAAACAAAACAGAAGGCAAAAAAGAAGAAGACAAGAAAACAGACAAGAAAGCAGATAAAGACAGCGGAGAAGCCTCGCCGGAAAAACCCATCCCGCAGCCCCAGCCCTCGACCAATTGAGGACTCAAGCGTCGACGAGCCAGGCGATTTCCGCGGGCCCCAGGGTCACACGCGAAGGCGCGGTGACTTGTTCCACGCCGCCGAAATCGCGAAATCGAATCAAGCGGGCCGCCGCCGGCAGGTCCAAATCAGCCAGGTCCAACTCCTGAGCCTGATGCCAATCCTTGTTGATCACGAACAGACAACGCTGACCGGCAGCTCGCTTTTCCAGCACAAGCAGCGGCCGGTCGAAAGGCCCCAGGGCAAGCAAGTGCCCTTCAGCGCCCAGGGCGGGCAGACTACGTTTCATGTGGTTGACAGATCGAATGAAGCCGGAGAGATCCGTTTCTGTTTCTTCCCAGTCCTGAGGCTTGCTCTGCACGACGTCCATCTTCACGCTGAATCCAAACTCATAGCCCATGGGCATGAGCAAGCCCTCGCTGAACACCGAGGCCAGAATGTATCGTTGGCGTTGCACGGCCAGGTTGCCTCCGGTGTCAGCCATCAAACGGGGGGTGTCATGAGACTCAGGGAAAGAAATGG
>JAUVAM010000086.1 GCA_030591745.1 Deltaproteobacteria bacterium | reverse complement strand
TCATTCGCCGCCTTCCCGATACATGTATCCCTTGCCCCGCACGGTGAACAGACGCTGGGGTGCATCCGGGTCCTCGTGCAGTTTGGCGCGCAAGCGGGCCATGTGCACATCCACGGTACGCGTATCCACCCGATTGGGGCTGACGCGCCAAACCCGCAACAAAAGTTCGTCCCGACTGACGATTTGCGCAGGCCTCAAAGCCAGATAACGCAGAAGCTCCGATTCTCGGCCCGACAAACTTTCCTCCTGGCCGTCTGCAAACGTCACCCGGCCACTGTCCAGTTCCACCTCAACACCCGACCAAGCCAAGCGTGTGCGCTCCATCGGTCGATTGGCGGAACGACGCAGCACGGCTTCAACCCGCGCCAACAATTCGCGCACGCTGAAGGGCTTGACCACATAATCATCGGCCCCCAGGCCCAAACCCTTCACCCGATCCGATTCGTCGCCCATGGCGGTCAAAATAATAACTGGCTGGGCAGGTCGTCCAGCCTTGAGGGCCTCTAAGATCTCAAGACCGCCCGGACCGGGCAAAACCAAATCCAAAAGCAAAAGATCGTAGTCACGCCTCAGCGCCAGGTCCATGCCCTCGCGCCCGTCGGCGGCCTCCATCACTCGATATCCGTGAACTTTGAGCGCATCGACCACGCCCCGCCGAATGGCCGCGTCATCTTCCACCACCAATATGCTTCTCGCCGCCATAAACGCCTCCTGTGTCTGAATTCTAGCAGCGCAAGACCGAACAGTGCATGAACAACATGTAACGACCTACTGACTACAAATCGGCAATTCAATAAAACGCGGGGAGGAGAGAACGAGCTGCATCTGGAAAAGCTGGGGGGTCAAGTCGAATCCAAAGAACACCTGATATTCCGTCACCCATTCGCCCCAAAAAAGCTTCATGCCAGGAGTGGACTCCGAGCCCCAGCGGCCCGTGTCCCGGCAACGCCATATATACGGCATGCCATTGTAAACAATGGCCTGTCCAGAGGGACCGAAGACCGGTGTAAAATCCCAAGTTGGGCAGTAGGCCCCGGTCGCCGGATCACAGCAATGGCCGTCACTCGTGCAGCACTCTTCACCAAAGACATCCCCTGGCGTACAAGTTTCCGACAGAGGAGGCGCACAATTGGCCACGTATTCGTTATAGACCCGATTGAGGACACCAACTTCCAGGTCCAGAATCAAGGCGTCCCAACCAAAACCACTCAAATCCGAAAACATGCCGGCTATCGCCAATTTCTTCGCATCTGGAGAAATGCTGGGCGGACCAAGGAACATGGCGGTCTGATAGCGCAGCAGATCCACCGCTGGGTCTTCCGCGTGCAAACCCCTGGAGTAAACACTGTTGGAAGGCAAAAGATCACCAAAGGGGGAGGCCACCAGGCGCCCCTCTCGATTGGACACAAACAACAAACGGTCTCCGGCCGGATGGAAAATCCCGGGACCATCCGAGCGACATCTGTCTTCCGGCTGCGTTCGAAACAAAATCCGCCCATCGTCCAAATCCAGCACCAAAAGTTCAGACCGCTGAAAACCGTAGGTCACGGCAATACAAGCTTCCTCAATAGGCAAAATCCGAGTCATCACGACCCGCCTTGACGTGGGGTCCATTTCCATCCACATGAGGGTGCTTTCAGGCTCATCATCCAGGGAGTCAAAAATCTGCCGTGGCGGACCCAGCTCACCGCTCAAAGAGTCGATATCGTGCAAGATGATCTGGTGTTCATCCTGCACATAGGCCAGCCTCTTGCCATCCGGGCTGATCTTTGGAAAAGACACAAAAAGAGATTCCATGGCATCGATGTCGCGGCTAAGCACGACTTCGTGGGATTCGGGATCGTCCACGGCACCAAACTTCAATTCCAGCCTGCTTTCATTTACTCCGATATTCTCCAGGCTCAGATAAACGGCCCGAAGTCCATCACGGCTCAGGTCATAACCAGGAGCCATACCCACTGCTTGATACAAAGGGGGCGTGACCAGGATGCTGGCCACCGCTCCAGGCAACAGGACATCGAGGGCAAGTGATTCACCATCCAGATCCGCTGCACAAACATTGGAACGCCCGTCCACCACGCATCCCGCCAAAAGCTTGATTTCTGACTGCTCGGCAACGCAAAGCGCCCCCGCCAAAACAGCGGCTTGTCCATTCGGCCCCATCACCTCTACATCCATACTGCCCGCGGCAAGGCCGCCTTCGGGCAGACGAGCCGAAAGATGTGCCGGAGACAAAAGATGCACCTCCGGCGACAGCTTGCCCCCAAAAAGCACCCGATGGCTTTCGTCCGTGGACGGGCCGTCTTCTTCCCATGCCAAACCGACGCCAAAGCGCCCTTCCAAAATGACATAGCCGTCACGTCCCGCCGTCAGGGATGAAGGCAAAACCGCGTCGAGGCGTGGTTTGAGATCCGCCTCCTGGGTACAACCCAAGGCAAGCAGCGACCACAAAACCAAGCCCAATCCCATGCGTTTACTCATCTCGCTCACCACCACAACAAGTAGGAAAAGTCCACGCCCATGCCGCCAAGCCTACCCTGCCAACCGCCGTTTTCTTCAACCGGCAAAGGCGCGTGTCGATAGCCGAGTTGCAAGCCCAGGGTACCTGGACCGAGGCGCACCTCGGCACCCAGGGCGGCTTCGAGGACGTAACTCAGTCGCCTCAAGGATTGTGACGAAAAACCTTCTACCTCCTGTTGCTGCCATAGGACACAGGGTCCTGCAGCCATTGCCAGCACAGGTGAGACCGCGGCGTCGGGCCAGGGTCTCAGCGCGAGGCCCAGCAAGCTGGACCAGGCCAGAAACTGCCCCGTGACGTCTCGCGTCCCCATCACATCCAAATCCACCTGACCTTCCCGGCGGCTCCAAAACACGCCGGTCTGTACATCAAGCGCCAGACGCCTGCCCCAAAAGGGCAATCGCCATGCACCATGCAGCATCAGGCTTGGACCCAAGACCGCCGAAAAATCAGTAATGAGTCCCGCCCGCAAACCAGCCGCCATCCCGGCATCGCTGCGCACCGCGGCTACTTTTTCCCTGATGCTCGCATCCACAAGCTCGAGCTGAAGCAGGCGTTCCCGATCAAAAACCACCTTGACGAAGCGCTCCACGTCTTCAAAGCCCTCGGCCGAAAGCTTCACCGCATGTTGGCCGGGCGTCAAAGGCTGAAGAGGCAAGGGACTGCGCCCCACGTAGTCGCCGTCTATAAACACCTTCACGTCCACTTGATTGACCTGGATGCGCAAGCTGCCCAAAAAGGCCTCCGGCTTGAGGGCCCGGGTGGCCACCTGTCGCATGACCTCAATGAGTTGCTCGTCACCGCCCTCCCAGGTTTGAACCAAACGACGCACAACCTTGCCCTGAGCCACGTCCAGCAGCTTCACATCCAGGCTGAAGCTTTCCGCCATGCGAGCCAGCACCCCGGTCAACACAAGATCGGCCCCTATCGACTGGCCCGCCCGAAGCAAACAGTCCGCATCCCCGGCGCACAATGCCAGGGCGGGATCTGCATCAAAAGCCTTTTTCACTTTGTTTGGTTCTGTCAGGCGAAAGACATCCAGCCGCGCTATCTCCTTGGCCAGCAAGTCGGAAACCCGAACAGCGATTTCCTCATCCACCCCCAGCGCGCGCAGCTTATAGACCAATACGGCTTTTTCGGATTCAGCAGCCTCTACCCCGCCCGCTATGGCCACGATCCAGGACAGGAAAATAAATGCGACCCCTCGCAACATCTTCATCCCCAGCGCAAATCATATCCACAGGCGATCATGGAGGAGTCCCAAGGTGGTGATGGTGGCCGCTTCCGTACGCAGGATGCGAGGCCCCAGCCCCACTCGCGCAAAGCCTTGGCTGGAAAGCAGGGAAAGCTCATCATCGATCCACCCACCCTCCGGCCCGATGGCCACCAGCGCTCGTTTGTCGCAGCCGACTTCGACCACGTCACGAACCCGATCTGAGGCTGTCGGATCGGCCACCAGACGCTTTACGTCACCCACCAAAAAACTCAACTCGTCTTCCAACAGGACCTTGAGCTGCTTGTGTATGCTGACGATGGGCAAGCGGGTGTCACGGGCTTGCTCCAGTCCTTCGATCAATGCCGCTCGATAAAATTCGCTGCGCAGCACATGGGTGTCGAAGTAGTTGCGTTCCACCTTCCAGGCGTTGGTCAAGAGGACGCGCCCCACGCCGATGCTGGCCAAGGGAGCCCACATGCGCTTGAGCACCTTGGGCCTGGGCAGGGCCAACAACAGATCCACCCGTGGTCTTGGCGGGGTCTTGTCCTCGAGTTCGCAGCGCAAGACCACGCAATCCGTATCCATGGACTCAACCACGCCGATGCCCATGGGGCCATCGATCACGCCCACGCGCAGTTGTCGCCCAGAACCAACCCGCAGCACCTCGCGCAGGTGCTGAGCTCGATGGTCTCTCAGGCTCGCGCGTCCAGCATCATCGAGTTCTTCCGCTTCGAGCAAAATCGAATTCATTACTTCTTTTTAAGCATGATAGTGGGGCAGAGGTCCAGCGTGGTGGGAAAAAGACGGTTCAGCGGGGCAGCTGGCCACAGGCCAGCACGTCGGCGGCGTTGCCACAAACGGAGGTGTCTTGCTGGTCCCGCCGGGGCAGGGTATTGAGGCAGCGCTGCACATCCACCCGACAATCGTCCGCCGGCCACTCCTGCATTGCATGTCCGGTGGTCAAACCCAGTCCCTCGACAACGACTTGCAGTCCGGCGTCTACCCGGTGTTCGCCTTGCTCGTCATCACGACCCAGAAGATGCAATTGGCGACCCTCTGCCTCCATGGCTCGCAGCATATCCATGGTCGACCAGGTGAAACCCCAACGGGTCCGACTCAAGCTGCGAGTCACCGGATCCGCATCGTTGTCGGTGACGACATTCAGGCTATCGATACGCGAGGCGGTGGTGGCGAAGCCGGAGAAACGCACTTCCTTGCCCACCAAAGCCGAAGACATGCCTGCGTCGACCCAGATCAACAGGCTACCCGCGGGGTCCAACACGCGTGGCCGGAGATGAACCACGGCCGAGTAAACCAGGCGTTCGCCGCCACGGGCCAATATCTCCAGATACAAAGTTTCACGCGCCAGGACGCCGGCCAACTGCTCCTTATCCAACCAGAGTGAGCCGTGGTAGGCATCCTGCAATTCCACGCGCAAGGGATGCCCGTCCACGTCATAGGCCACCAGTCCGTCCAAGGGTCGATTGGATTCAAACCCCATGCGCCAGTCCGATTCACCCGCTTCGGCACCCATGAGCACCGGGCTCAAGGCCAGGCCCAGTCCTTCGGTGGTCACGCGAACCGGGGTGATGCCGTCAAAATCCTGCTCGCTGGCCTGAGTGTAATTGCTCTCTACCTGACTGTCGTTGGTTCCGGTTGGATCCGACCCGCCACAAGCACCTGCCAACAAAGACAACACAAAAATTCCACACCTTACGTTCTGCTTCATCTTAACAACCTCAAGTCAATCCAGGCTCCACCCTATGTGCCCCGGAGTAATAAAAAAGACCACATGTACGACAATGTGTCCGCTAAAGACCACACCCCCTTACACCTGTCAAGCCTCATTTTTTTGTTTTTGTTTTGTTCTTTTTTGTCAGGGGCTTAGGCCGGGTCTTGGGCTTGGATTTCGCAGCCTGGGTGAAGCTCAGCTCCAAAGGTCGCGAGGCGTCTCCTTCGTATAAAACCCTGTACACCGCAAAATAGGCAAGGATGCGACGCGTGTAACGAGCTGTTTCGGAAAAGGGGATCTCCTCGATGAAAGCATCCAGGGGCAGCTCTCCTCGGCGACGAATCCAGCGACCCACGGCAGTCTCGCCCGCGTTGTATGCAGCGAAGGCAAGGGCTGGATGACCAAATCGATCCAACAAATCGCCCAGGTAAGCCGAGCCCACCTGCACCGCAATGCGAGGCTCATAGAGACGCCAATGACGAAAACCCCGCAGCTTCAGCTTGCGTGCCACCGCATAGCCCGTACGCGTGATGACCTGGGTCAATCCTCGCGCGCCGGCCGGAGAGCGTGCCCGAGCCCAGAACCCGCTCTCGACCCGCATCAAAGCGTAAAGCATGGCCGGACTGACGCGCTCATCTCGCACATCACTCTCGACCACATCGGAAAAGGCCTTCGGATAAGCCAGCCGCGCATCGGACTGCCAACCGGCCTCTGGAAAAACAGGCAATCCCCCTGAACGAGGCACCGGAGCCAAGCGATGCGAGCGTCTGTGGTCCCCGAAACGCTCCCAGAGTTGGGCCGCCAGGCGCCGATCCACCCCATGCTCCAAATCCACCAACCGCATGGCGCGCAAAGACTGCCGCGCCAAGCCCTTCAGTCCCATCCGGTAATATGTATACGCAGCGCCAACTTCAGGATGCAGGGTTTGGGCCTCGGGCGGACCGGCATCCGCTGCCTTCAGGGCGTCGGCCAGCCAGCCCTCGTCTCGCCGCATCACCGCAAGGCGCTCCCAGGCCAGCAAAGCGTAGTAGGAAAAGGGTCTCTCCTGCATCAAGCGCAGGTAATCCGCCGCGGCTACCTTGATGCGGTTCTGACGCTCCGAGAGACGACCTCGCCAATACAAGGCCCGCTCCCGAAGCCTCCGGGTGCCCAAATCGAAGAGCTTCAGCTCATCCGATTCCTGACCTTCTTCGGCCGTCTTTTCAGCCCCATCCTCTTTGCTTTCCGCCGTGACAGACTCGCCATCCCCTGACTCGTCAGCCCCTGACTCGTCATCCCCCGTGCCCTCTTCTTCTTCCTCGATCATCAGATCGTCGTCATCGAGCCACTCGCCCAACTCGCAAAGCGGTTCCAAGTGCTTCAGGGCCAGGTCGTCTTTTCCTTCGCGAAAGGCCATCCAAGCCAGTCCCCAACGACAACCCGCGGCGGCCGGATCTCCCGCATGCTCGTCGATGCAACGCTCGAACAGCTTGGCCGCTTTCGGGGCGCGGTTGTATCGGCGCTCCAACTCGGCGGCCCGAAACAAAGCCGGGGCCGCGGAACTGCTCTTGGGCCAGTGCTTGGCCACCTTCAGGTATTCAGCAATGGCCGCCCTTGGCCTGCGCCGCGCTACCAGGCGCGCGAGCAACAAACCGGCCCGGGCTTTGAAATTCGGCGTGCTTGCCTTGTCCCGCACCCTGACCAGTTTTCGATAGGCCTGATTGAATTTGCGGTAGCGAATCCAAAGCTCAGCCAAAAGCAAGTCGGCTTCGGCTCCGGCCGGGTCCTTGGGGCCGGCTGGCAACAAGCCGCGCAAGCGCCACAAGAAAGTCCGGTCCCGTCGGCCATAGGGTCGCTCCACCAGGGCGCGCGCCCGTTTGAGCAACCAGACCCGGTCACGCTTGGGCTTGTATCCCGCCTTCCTCAGGCGCTTAAGGTTTTCGGAGGCCACCGGTCCCGCCCATGCATCCGGCCACAGGGTGGCCACCCGGCTGTACAGGCCCGTTGCTTCGACCAGGATCTCCTTGGCCTCCCGCCGGGTCTCCCGCTTGGCCTTGCGCTGGGCTTCTCCCTTGAGTTCCCGAGTCGCCTTGCGGAAAAGGCTCCAGGCCAATCGCTCCTTGGCCCGCGCCAGGGCCAAAATCGCCCGCGACTCGCCCACCCGACGAAAACGCTGATCGACCAAACCCTGGGCCCATCGACAAGCCCAGCGAGCCCGACCCGCGGCCGCGGCCCCACGCACCAACAACAAATGCGCATCCAGGCCATAACGTCCCGCCAAAGACACGCGCTTGAGATAAGGCTCGGCGAGCTCGAAGGCCTTGGCCTCCGAAGTGCCACGGCCACGCTTCCATAAATGCTGGCCAAAATGCCAGGCCGCGTGATCGCCGATGCCCGGCGGGTTGACGGCGTTCATCGCCCGCATAAAATCAGCCGGATCCGGCTCCAACCCCAGCTTCAAACGGCTCAAACCCCGAAGGAAGCCCAAGGCCACCTTCTCTTGATCGCCCAGGGGTTCTTCCCGAAGACAGTCATCGGCCCGCTTGGCCGAGGCCTTGAAACGACCCCGTGCGAAATCCTTGGCGGCCAGCTCGGCCTCGGGATGCTTCCAAATGGATGCGAAAGGGTCTACTGGCTCAACCGGAGCCGCAGCAAAGGACTGAACCGGCCAGAAAAACAAAATCACTAAAAAACAAATGACTGTGCGTGACGTGAGCATGAGCCGAGCAGCCTAGCACAAAACCCATCCGGCGGTTATGCTGCAAACATGAAGAAATTCCTCATGCCTCTTTGTCTGTTGGTGTTTCTCACAGCCTGCGAGGAACTGGACGAAAGCCAACGCACAGCCCTGACCCAGGATCTGGGCTGTCCGCGGGGCGGCCTGGCGGATCGAAAACTCATCTGGCATGGATGCCAAGAAGGCTGCAAAGACGAGCAGGGAGCATGGCATGGACCCTTCCGCGCTCTCTGGGGAGACGGTCAAATCAAAGATCAAGGCAGCTATCGCCATGGCCTACGACAGGGTCCTTGGCGTTTCTCTCACGTAAAAGGCATCCCAAAAGAAACAGGTCCCTACGCCGACGGCAAACGCCAAGGCAGATGGACCTTCTACGACAAAGGCAAAAAAACCGCCGAGGGCGAGTACGCGCAAGGAATACGCCACGGCAACTGGGTCTACTTCAACGACGCAGGCCTGGCGTTTTCCCGCGGCCCATACGAAAACGACAAAAAGACCGGCCTCTGGAACAACATCGGTGCCGAAGGGCGACCCTGCCGGGGCATGCTCAATGACGGCAAGAAAACAGGCCTGTGGACCTGCTGGCACGACGCCGAACAAAGCAAGCGCTGGGCCGAGGGTAGCTATGTGACGGGCCAGGAAGAAGGCCTCTGGCAAACCTGGTACGCCACAGGCCAACTCAAACGCAAAGGAAGTTACCGCGCCGGACTACGAGACGGTCCCTGGCAAGACTACGGCGAAGACGGCGAACAAATCGGTGAAAGTCTCTATCGACAAGGTCAAGTCATCCGCACAAGTCGCAGCCGTCCCTGAGCAGAAAAAACCCGGCCCGCGGGGGGGGTCTTGCTGGCCAAATCGAAGAACGCACGGCTCAGGACACTTATCACGGCCCCCCATAATTAATGTTCCAACGTCCCCTCAAGGTCTCCCCCTTTTCTTTCGTTCCGC
>JAUVAM010000646.1 GCA_030591745.1 Deltaproteobacteria bacterium | reverse complement strand
GAGTTGCTGCCCCCTCTGGCTTGTACCACTGACGGTGACTGCAATGACGGCGTGGCCTGCACTGTGGATAGCTGTGACAATGGCCAGTGTCAGCATACGCCGGACCACAACCAATGCGCCGCCGGTGAGACATGTGATGCGGGTATCGGTTGCGTGGGTGGTGGTTGTGCCGATGATGCCTACGAGCAAAACGACAGCCTTGAAGAGGCCGCCGCGATTTCGGAAGGCTCCTTCAATGGGCTGATGATCTGCGCTGACGACGAGGATTGGTTTGTGGTCAGCGGACCCTTCACCGCGTCGATTTCTTTCACCCACGCCAATGGCGATTTGGACATGATCGTTATGGATGCCAGCGGCACCACCTTAGACGACAGCCAGGGCATGGGTGATTCGGAAACCGTGCAGGTGGATGCTTCGGGTGAGCTCTTCGTGCAGATCTACGGATACTCGAGCGCCGAGAACGGGTACTCCCTGACTGTTACGGGCCTGTAATCATCGGCGGCAACACGATTTGGATCGCCTCCGTGTCCAGATCGTCCACTTCCCTGCAGAACTTCTTAAACTTGTCATAGTCCTTGGGCGAAATCCGTCCAGCGTCGACCTCAAGATGCTTGTCCAATTCCAGCACGCCTCCTTGTTGATCCAGCCGATAGGCGAAGTCCCCCAGAGGAGCTGTTAGCCGGGAGCGTTTTGCTTCCTTGAGCTTGGCGCCTGGTGGCAGGGCAATGCGGACTCGCGTATGGGTGCGGGTCGAATCCCCCATGACCAGGGCGGTGGAACGGGTGGCTTTGCTGATCAAGTTGGAACTCAACTGATACGCGAAGAAGCCGCCGCGGATGATCAGGCCGTCGGGGCTGTGTCGCGCGAAGGCGGGGGCCCTGAAATTGTAGCCGATCAGCAAGGCTGCATCTGGTTGATCCAGTCCATTGATTTTGAAATCGATGAGTTTGGCCCCGGAAAAAGTTTGGCCCAGGCCTGCCTCCAAAACCTGACGACGGAGGGTGGGGCTCATGTTGTTCAGCACCCGTCGGTAGTGTACGGCTTGAGAACTGGACAGTTTCTCGGTTCCGCGTCCATGGATGGTGCCGTCGGCTTCTAAGTGCAAAGACATGTCGATGTGCTTGCTGCCCCGAGGTCCTTTTCGGGCCGGTAGCTCTTTCCAGATCGGCCCGTCCGGTGCGGCTGACAAATCCAATGCCCGCATGCCGGCGACAAAGTCGAAGAGCTGATCGAAGGGATGGTGTCGCGCGGCCGGATCCATCCAGATGCTGCCTTTGCCTGCGAGAAGCGGGACCTTGAGCAAGCCATGGGTGAAGACGCCGCCCAAAGGCAAGGGGTGGTTCACTTGTGGATCGGTGATGGTTCTGGCCAACAAGACCTGGGGCCGGTAACCCAGGCGCTGCAGAAGGGCGTTAAGCAAGACCAACCTGTTGCCCTCCCTCCGGGCCAGGATGTGGCTTGCGGGCTGCGTGAGGCGGTCGCCAGACCCACTGGTCTGGATGTCCGCCAAGACCCGATGGTATAGCTGGCGTAATTTTTGGGTCTCTTTTGCATCAGGTCCCAAGCCCTTGAGAACCTCGGCCAGGTAGTCATCCAGTTCCGCGGTAGCACGTTGGGACTCAAGTAACTCCAGCGCCAGGATGTTGCGGTAGTCGGTCCAGCTCATGCCGAAGCCGAACTGCACAAATGGCGCGTGATCGTCTAAGGGGGGCGATTGGGCTTCTTTTTCCAGGCCAAGGGCTTTCTCGGACACGAGGCGCCATATTTGAAAAGCGCCCTGTTGCGTACGCTGCGCCTTCGGTGCGCCGTGGAAGCTGCCGAGAACCACCTTAATCGATTTGGGCGCGGCCAGGGTGAAGACCGAGCGAAAGATGGGGGTATCGATCGAACGGAAGTAGAAACGTTTTCCCAGAAAAGAGCGCGCCATGGGGCTGGAGGCCGTCTGGGGCATGAGATAGCTCAACTCAACGAAGTCGCCGACCTGCAGGCCGGGCAAAGAGATGCTTTCCTTGTTGGGGTGACGCTCGGCTTCCAGGGTTTGACCGTCCGCCCGGATGGTGCGGACGGATTCCACCCAGGCCTTTTCTGGAACGAGATTGAGTTCGCCCCAGCGCTCCAGTCCATCCGAGGTCAAGATGTGAGCGATGAGGTGTACGTGCTGCATGCTGGAGCCATCTTCGGCCACTTGGGTTGCAGCCTGATCCAGCACCAAAATGGCATCGCCCTTGGGCGCGAAACCAGAGTCCCGGTATGCCTTGATG
>JAUVAM010000296.1 GCA_030591745.1 Deltaproteobacteria bacterium | reverse complement strand
GATGTGCAAGAGTGCATCGGTCAGGGATTCAGGCATTGCGGCGAGTACAATTATACCGACGACTGTCTGGAGTGGTCGGAAGAGCTGCCCTGCCCTGCGAATCATACCTGCGATCCCGCCACCGGCCTATGCCAGCCTGACTGCGGCGATTTCTGCGACGATTTTTCGATCATCTTGTTGCCCGATACCCAGTACTACGCAGACAAGATGGCCGACAACTCGAGCAACACTTACTACAAACAAATGCAGTGGATCATCGACAATGAGAACCAAAAGAACATCAAATTCGTCATCCACTTGGGCGACATCACCAACAACAACACCGTCGGCGAGTGGATCATCGCCGACCAGGCCCACGCCATGCTGGACACGGCCGGCGTGCCCTACAGCATGGTGCCGGGCAATCACGACTACCTGGGCAGCAGCGGTTTCTCAAGAGGCGCGACATTGTACGGTGACTATTTCGGCGAGGACCGCTTTACGACCAGATCCTGGTACGGTGGGTCGATGAATGCCAGCAGCACAAACAACTACACCTTCTTTGACCACGGCGACCTGCATTTCATGGTGATGAGCGTTGAGTACGCGCCACGCAAGGAATCTCTTTGCTGGGCCGAGGAAGTAATAGCCAACTACCCCGACCATCGGGTGATCGTGGCTACTCATTGTTATCTCAGTCACGACGGGGCTTATGGAACCAACTGCCCCAACAGCACCTACGACGTTACCGGAAGCGACGGGGCCACCGTCTGGAGCGAGCTGGCCAGTCGGCACAGCAACATATTCATGGTGGTTTCGGGTCACATCGGCGATTCCGAGTACGTACCCCGGGCGGGCAACAACGCCAACATGGTTCACCAGATTCTTGTGGACTATCAGTTCGAAGCCACTTGTACAGCCGGCAGCCCCGAGGCCTGCACCAACAATTGTTGGGCGGGCAACTACACCGGCAACGGTTGGCTTCGAGAGTTGGTCTTTTCTCCGCGCAACAACCAGGTGCGGGCCTTGACCCACACAGTGGAAGCCGGCAACAGCGCGATTTTTCCAGGGGGCGTTCCCAGCCTTTTCTGCAGCCCGCACAACACAGAGGGGAAAAACTATTACCAGGAGGATCACACCCAATCGGATCACGACTACCAGTTCGCCTACGACCTGCTCGGTTCCGATTCCTATGCCTGGGATGACCTGGCCAATCAAGCCTTTAACGACCTGACGGTTAACAGCGCCGGCTCAGGTGATCAGCTGAACCCGGAAGTGGCTCTGGCCGATGACGGCAGCTTCGTCGTCGCCTGGGAAGATAACTCGGATGGCGGCGACGGCGCGGGCATGCACGACATCATGGTACGCGGCTTTGAGGCAGGCGGCTGTGAGCATTTCGCAGACCTGGTGGTCAATTCGAACATGGACGGGCAACAACAGACCCCTTCGGTGGCCATGGATCAGAATGGCAATTTCGTGGTCGTCTGGGCGGATGATTTAGACGAGAACGGTATTTTTCAGATTCGAGCCCGCGGATTCAATAGCAACGGTACACAGCGTTTTGCTGGTCTGACCGTTAATAGCGTGGCGACTGGCCAGCAACTCAACCCGGTTGTGGCCATGGCCCCGGACGGCCGTTTTGTGGTCGCCTGGGAAGACGACGTGGACTACGACGACAACTTTCAGGTATTTGCTCGTGGCTTCAACGCCGACGGCAGTGGGCGATTTGCCGACATCGGCGTCAACGAAAACTTGGCCGGCCAGCACATCAACCCTTCCGTGGCCATGGACGCGACCGGTTGTTTCGTCGTGGCCTGGCAGGACGACTCGGATGGCAACGGCAGTTACCAGATCCACGCTCGTGGCTTTGCGGCCGACGGCGTTGAACGAGTGTCTCGTCTTACCGTGAACACCGAAGGGGCCGGTCAGCAGATCGATCCGGACCTGGGGATGGACGCGGTCGGCAACTTCACCGTGGCCTGGGCGGACGATCAGGATTCGAATGGCCTCTATCAGGTAATGGCTCGCGGCTTTGACGCATACGGCACCGAACGCTTCGCGGATCTGACCGTCAACAGCCAGTCCGCGGGACAGCAATTGCGCCCCACCCTGGGCATGGCCTCTGACGGTCGTTTCGTGGTCGCCTGGGAAGACGATCAGGACTCAAACGACGTCTACCAGATCTTGGCCCGCGGCTTTGAGCTGGACGGCGTCGAGTGGTTCGCCGATCTGACCGTCAACAGCGACGGTGACGGGGATCAAATCGCTCCCCATGCGGCAGTCAACAGCGCCGGCACCGTGCTGGTGGCCTGGGAAGACGACATGGATTACAACGGCTACTGGCAAATCTTGGCCCGCGGCTTGGGGCTTTGAGTCCACGCTTCATGAATCTTTTTTGGTCGTGAAAGGAATTCTCCATGAGGAAAATCACTCACTGGGTTTTGTTGGTGATGGTGGCACTGGCCGTTTCCTGTGCATCCACTACACCGAGTACGCAGGCCGACAAGCCGATGCTCAAGGACGGAAAGGGCGCGACGCCCGTCATTGATCGGCAGTTGTTTTTTGGCGACCCGGAGATTTCGGGCTCGCAGCTTTCGCCCGATGGCAAGTGGTTGAGCTTTATTAAGCCCTACAAGGGTGTGCGCAATATCTGGGTCAAGGCCTCCGGGCAGGCTTTTGACAAGGCCAAGCCCATCACGGCAGACCTGCGACCGGTGCCCGGCTATTTTTGGAGTCGGGACTCGGCCCGTATCCTCTATGCGCAAGACAAGGCCGGGGACGAAAACTACCATGCCTACTCGGTGGACCCCGCGGCCGTAGCCGAGAAGGACTCAGGCGTGCCCGCGGCCCTGGACCTGACTCCCTTCAAGGGTGTTCGTGCCAGGATCTACTCTGTGCCCAAAAACAAACCCAAAGAGATGATCGTGGGTTTGAACGATCGGGACCCCTCTTTGCATGATGTTTACCGAGTGGATATTCACAGCGGCGAGCGCAAGCTGATCTTAAAGAACACCGAAAACATGATCTACTACATCTTCGACCTGGAGGGCGAAATGCGCCTGGCGGGTCGGCAGACCGAAGATGGCGGCTGGGAAGTGCTGCGTTTCGAAAACGACGCCTTCGTGTCTCTGTACTCTTGTTCCTTTGAGGAGACTTGCCAACCTTTGCAATTTCATAAGGATGGCAAGCGTTGTTACTTCATCAGCAACAAGGGCAAAGACGTGGATTTGACCCGGCTCATGTTGTTGGATCCCAAGACCGGCGAGACCGAGCTTGTGGACAAGGATCCCTTGAATCAGGTGGACTTCGGCGGCGTCCTGTTCGATGAGGCCACGGACGAAATCATGGCCACCTTCTACCAGGGCGAACGGATGCGCATCTACCCCAAGGATGAGGCCACCCAACAGGATTTGGACTTCTTGAAAAAGAAGTTCCCCGGCCAAGACATTGGCCTGCAGTCCATGAGCCAAGACATGAGTCAAATTTTGGTGGTCGTCTCCAGCGATGTGGATCCGGGGTCGGTCTATCTCTATGCACGCCAATCCAAAAAGCTGGAGCTGCTTTATCGTTCGCGGCCCGAACTGCCAAGTCAGCATTTGGCCAAGATGAAGCCTGTGACCTACAAGGCCCGCGATGGACTTGAGATCCCGGCTTACCTGACCTTGCCCAGGGGTGTTCTTGCGAAGAACCTGCCGGTCATCATCCATCCCCACGGTGGTCCCTGGCATCGAGACTCCTGGGGTTACAATGGCTATGCCCAGTTTCTGGCCAACCGGGGTTATGCGGTCTTGATGCCCAATTTCCGGGGCTCCACCGGTTACGGAAAGAAGTTTTTGAACGCTGGCAACAAGCAATGGGGCACTGGGGCCATGCAGCATGATCTGACGGACGGCGTGGCCTGGCTTGTCGAGCAGGGAATCGCCGATCCCAAGCGAGTGGGCATTTTCGGCGGTTCTTATGGTGGCTATGCCACCCTGGCGGGTGTGGCTTTCACGCCCGATCTCTATGCCTGCGGCATCCCCTACGTGGGGCCTTCCAATATCGTTACCTTGATCGAATCAGTGCCCGCTTACTGGAAACCCATCATTCGGATTTTCTACAAGCGGGTGGGCGATCCCAATGATCCGGCTGACCGCAAGATGCTCGATTCTCAGTCGCCTTTGTTCTTCGCTGATCAGATTAAGGTGCCCTTGCTTGTCATTCATGGTGCAAACGACCCCCGGGTCAAGCAGGCTGAATCCGACAGCATCGTGGTGGCTTTGCGGGCCAAGGGCCATCCCGTGGAGTATCTGGTGGCCAAGGACGAGGGCCATGGTTTCAGGCGACCGGAAAACCGTTTGGCGGTGGCCGTGGCCATGGAACGATTTTTGGCCAAGCACTTGGGCGGCAGGCAGCAGGACGAGGCCAAGCCGGAGATCGCGGCCCAATTGAAGACCATCACCGTCGATCCGGCTGGGGTCAAGATGCCCAGCGCTCAGGAGAAAGCGCTCTTGGCCAAGTCCCTGACGGCGCCAATGCCCAAGATGGATCCGACGGCGGTCACGGATCAGGAATTAAAGTACAAGGTGGCCATGGTGGCCGGCACCCGAAAGGTGGACTTGGAGATGACCCGCAAGATTGCCTGGGTCAAAGACAAGACGGGCAAACGACTGCGCATCGAGATTTTGGTCAAGACGCCTCAGGGTGAGCAGAGCGATGTCTACCTTCTGGATGCGGAGACGCTGCGAGTGCTGGAGCGAACCCTTTCGGGGGCCGCCAAGATGCGCTTGAGTTTCGGTGAGAAATCCATTGTCGGCGAGATGAGTGTCGGCGGTCGCAAGATGCCCTTTGACGTGAAGCTGGCCGCGCCGATATTCGGTGACGCACCGACTTTGGAAGTGGCCATCGCCGGCATGCCGTTAGCGGAAGGTTACGTGGCCGACCTGCGTCTCTTCGAAGCCATGAGCCAGAAAGTGCGGGTCATGAAGCTCAAGGTAGCAGGGGAGGGAACGGTAGACCTGGGTAAGGCCAAGATTGCCACATGGACAGTGGCCTTGGAGCCCGTGGACGGCGAAGCCGGTGGCGGAGGTACCCTGGATGTAGAGAAAGCCAAACCCCACCGAGTGATCCGCAGCCAGTACAAGCTGCCGGCCATGATGGGCGGCGGCACGGTTTCTTTGGAGCTTTTGCCCAGCAAGTAGCGGTCCGGACTATCTTTGGGGGTTCTCTTCTAGTTTTTCTTGTAAGCCGCCTGGTGGGCGCCGATGGCTCGGCCTGAGGGGTCGGCTTGGTTTTCCCAGGCCTCGTCCCAGCGCAGGGCTACTTCGGAGCTGCAGGCGATGGAGGGTTCGGTGTGGGCGCCTTCGATGGCGGCTTGTTGGGGAAAGTGTTCTTCGAAGATTGTGCGGTAGAGATAGCCTTCTTTTGTTTGGGGCGTTTTGTGCGGGAAGCGATGGGCTCGGGCTTCGAACATGGAGTCCGAGACTTTCTCTTCGGCGAAGGCCTTCAGGGCGTCGATCCAGGCATAGCCCACGCCGTCGGAGAATTGCTCTTTTTGGCGCCAGAGGATTTCGTCGGGTAGATAGGGCGCTTCTTTGCTGTCGAAGGCCTGGCGCAGTACTTGTTTTTCGATCTGGCCCTGGCTTGCGTCGATCATTTTTTGCTTCGGATCCATGTTCATGGCCACTTCGAGGAAGGCTTTGTCCAAGAAAGGCACCCTGGCTTCCACCCCCCAGGCCGCCATGGACTT
>JAUVAM010000567.1 GCA_030591745.1 Deltaproteobacteria bacterium | reverse complement strand
GGTCAGGCGAATCGTGTTGCCTTCCTTGCGCCCAATTGTGATCTCTTCCTTTTGCAAGGGAACGACGGTGGTATGTCCTTCGTCGTCTTCGATGATCAGCTTGAACACAAAATCCTCCCGCTTTTCTAATATTAATTGTGTACCATGGGGCGGTCCGGGGTTCAAGGTTCTTGACCGGACAAAATCCTCTGGAAATTGAAGCCGTTAACAGGCCATTTTCGGTAGGCCAGGTTACGCCTGACAAAGCGCTCCAGGCTCTCGTCCACAACGCGGCCCCAGCCGGAGCGCCCCGCGTGACGCAGAAAGGTATGTCCACCCTGCTGAACGATCAAGCCCTGGTGGGTTACCCGAGTGGGCATGCTGTGAAAGTCCTCCCGCACGATGTTGACCAGGGTGCCGCTGGGCAACTCGCGAGCGTGAGCCAAGACTCGCCCCAAGGGAAGAATGGGCAGACGAAAACAACCGTCGGGCACCTGAGCATCGAGCAGCGCCGGCCAAGGCTTATCCGCTTTTCGCCGGGCCCAAACCTTGGCGTTGAGGCATTTTTCAGCCCATTGAAGGTCATCTCCCGCCAAATCGGCTGTGATATCACGGAGGAAACCCTCGGCCTGGTTGACAGGTATCCACTGGGCCATCATGAAGTGCTTGCGACGTGAGTATGCAATGCGGCCATCCAGGTAACGAATGCGCCTCAGCCAAACCAAAGCATCCTGAAGCGAGCGAGCATGCGCCAAGGCCATGCTTTGCTCGACGAAAGTCGTGCAATCGACGGCGTCGAATCGCAAGAGCGGATCCGGATCAGGAGGCAAGCCGCCCTCGCCCAAAGGAGAACCCAGATACGTCGTTTCGAGAAAACGCGCACTGACCTCCATCAAGCGCTGCTCAAAGGTCTTATCGACCAAATTTTCGAGCAAACGATCGATGCCGAAAGAGCGCATCTGCGCCCAGGGACCCTTCGGAGTCCGCCAGGCGCCCTGGGGAGAAAGCAAAAGCGCGGGCATCAGTCGACCTCGACTCAGGCTGAGAGCCACCCCATCCGCCGGGCCTTGCCCTGCGGGAAAGCCACCAAAAGCCAACACGATAACCAAAGCAATTTGCGCCGTCACCATGATGCCGAAGCATATCACGTCTTGACTTGCGCACGCTAAACCGTTAGCCAATCCACATGACCAAACCAAAGAAAAAAACAAACGATGACAAATCCTTGACCCTCCTCACCGGCGCCACCGGCTTCATCGGCAGCCGGCTGGCTCGCCGCTTGGCCGAACAGGGCCAACATCTGGCGCTGCTATGCCGCCCCGGATCGGCCGAAGCCCTGGAGCAAAAAATCCAGGACTGGCCCACCCAGGCGCCGCCGCCCAGAATCATGTTGGGCGATCTGGACCAACCAAAGCTGGGCCTGACCGAGCAGGACCGACGCGAGCTCACAGACACCTGCGGCAAGGTGTTTCACTTGGCGGCTCGCTACGATCTGCGCCTCGACGACCAGGCCATGCGCGCGATCAACGTAGACGGGACCGCGCGAGTGCTGGAGCTGGCCGCGGACTGCGCCCAACAACCTCGTGTTCACCATATGAGCTCCATTGCGGTCAGCGGCGACGCAGGCTCCGTTTATGCCGAGACCGACTTTGACGTGGGCCAGCAGGCCCTGCACGCTTACGGACAAACCAAGTTTGATGCCGAGGTCCTCGTACGCCAAAGCGGACTGCCTTGCTCAATTTATCGTGCGGGGGTGGTGGTGGGCGACAGCAAAACAGGAGAGATGGACAAGGTAGACGGACCTTACTATGTCTTCCGCGCCCTGCGTCTCATCCGCCGAATCCCCGGGGCATCCCGCCTGCCCATGATCATACCCAGAGACGACGATGATCTGTTTCACCTGGTGCCGGTGGACTATGTGGTCGATGCAATGGCGTACTTGGCCGACCTGCCCAAGCTTGATCCGCTGGCATGCTGGCATCTTTGCGATCCGAATCCGGCCAGCTTCCGGCAATTCTACTCAGCTGCTCTGGATGCTTACGACCTGCAAGGTCCCCGCATCGGTCGGCCCGTTCAGCGTTTGTTCCGCCTGCTCTGCAAGCCTGGCCCCTTCGCCTTCGTCAAGCAGGTCGGCGACATGCTGGACATGCCCGCCGAAATGCTGCGCCACATGCTGCTCGATGTCCGCTACGACACACAGGCCACCGAAGAAGCCCTGGCCGAAAGCAAAATCCATTGCCCACCTCTCTTGCCCCTCGTGCCCCTGTTGGTCGATTATTTCGAGTCGCACATGAAATAAAGGTTCGACCATGCCCTGGCATCCCATCTGGGGCTGTGCCATAATCGCCCCAGTTTCCACCTGCAGGGAGACGCAACCATCATCATCATCCATCCCATTCTTTGTTTATTGCTCGGCCTGAGCGGCGGCCTGTGCGCCCGTGAACAACTTCGTCGGGGTGCCTCTGTGTGGCGTTCGGCTTACCCGGTCGGCGTGCTGTTCCATGTGCTGTTTGTATTGACCCCGCTGAGCCTGATCCTGACCCTGGGTCATCCCGAGTGGGCCTCCCTCAAGTTCTTCGAGCCGGAAGGGGCCTCATCCAGCATCTGGCTGGCCTCGCTGAGCGCGGGCTTGATTCTGGCAGCAGGCGGCTTCGGCTTGCAGGCTTTGATGAAGAGCCAAAAACCATGGGTGGCCTGGGTTCCATTTTTCCTGACATTGGCCGGCCTGATCTTTGTGATGGTCTTTTTCTCAACTGAGCTTGCCTCCTCCTCTGCCGACGAGGGCGCCCATGGCCCCCTCTTGGTTACACTCGTTTTCTGCTTGCCCGTGGTCCTGGCCGGCTGGCTCTTTCTTCTCGTCCTATACGCCCTGGAAGGCCGCAAGATGCACAGCCTGGACGCCCATATCCAAGCCCAAATTCGTGAATCCGAAGCAGTGGGGCTGGCGGATACTCGCGCCAAAGCCTAGCTTAGACACAAGAACCGTAAAGCAGAAGGTCGCCCTGGGGGTTTTTCTTGACAGCTGATGACCAGTTCTGATAAAAGCTTGCCAAATCATGGGATTGCAAGGTCCCGCCGCTCAGGCGGGCTTCGTGAGGTGCTGACCGTGGAAAAAGTCATCTCAAGACTCTTGGGTGCTGCGTTGTTGGTCGTCTTGGCCTTGGGCTGTGGACCTGTCGAATCCACCATGATCATCGTGGAGGCAGACACCGCCCTGCACAACGCCAAGACGGCGAATGCCGCGGACAAATCACCATATGAATACACCGCTGCGGAGCAATACCTGCACAAGGCGCGGGAAATGTGGGGCACGTCGGACTTTGAGTATTCAATCGACTACGCCGCCAAAGCCAGGGATCTTTCGCTCAAAGCCCTGGATCGCTCGATGAAAAAGGACGGAGAATGAGCACCCGGCCTTCAAGCGACCCGCGTCCCGAGGAGAGATCCGACATGAAATC
>JAUVAM010000034.1 GCA_030591745.1 Deltaproteobacteria bacterium | reverse complement strand
GTCGCTCGCCGCCGCCTCGCCAAAGAGCACCTGGGCTCCATCCGCGAAGCCCGAGCCGTAGACCTGCACCGCTGTTCCGCCTTCGGGTGACCCCGAGCCGGGTACGATCGAAATAAGGGTCAAGCCGCCGGCACCTTCACACATGAAGACCGTGGAGTTCTTGATGCGGCCACGGCTCTCGTTCTCCATGATGATGGGCACGGTGTCCCATTGTTCCGGCGCAGCGCAATTGGTGCTTGCATCCACCCCGTCACTCAGGGCGTCGCCACGCTTGTATTCAAAGTTGTCGATCATGAAAACGAACTGCACATGCTGACCCACGTACAACATGCCGTCATGGGGGCCCAGGTTCTCAACGTGCCAATAGGTATAGATGCCGTCATCAGCCGCCACGTCGCCTTTTTGACCGTTGTCTAAAAGCTGCCGTTTTTCCCAGCTGTTCATGGAGCCCTTCAGGTAGATGCGATTGACGGCCGGATCGAAAGGCAGGAAATCGGCATTGAGCTGGGCAATGTCCAGGGTCACCTTGAGGTCGTAGGTCCCAAAGCCGTGAATGTAGTAGCCGTCGGCATCGAGTCGGTCCGTGGTGCCGGGCACCAAATCGAAGGATCCGTTGGACCCCTCCCAGATCCAATTGCCGAATTCGTTGATGGCGCCGTACTGGAATTCCTGGGTCAAATCAGCAGGAGCCTGAACATAGACCTCGACGCTAAAGACGTGATCGTCGGCTGTCGCGCCGGGCATCTCGTGCCCGCCGGCTGCGATGGGGCCGTCGTCGTACAGCACGGGATAGGGACCCAGCTCACCGGCCCAGGCCGCGTCATAAGTAATGATGTTGCTTGTCGGATCGTAAATGAACGAGCCTTTCCATTGCAGATCGGAGCTGACGTAAGTCTGGTTGGCCTTGTCGTCGATGAAGAAGGTCACCGAAGCGTAGCCTTCCGGCTTCACAAAGGTAGCCTGCCCGTCGCCGCCTGCGTCCGTGACCCCGTCGACAATGCCTGCATCCGTGTCACCACCGCCACCACCACAAGCGACCAAACCGAGGGCCAAAACAAAGAATCCCAAAACCAGACTCGTCTTACGCATCACAGTCTCCATGGAAAGATTAAAATCGGCTTATATTAGCACAACTTACGCAGGCGGCAAAGGGACGAAAAACACAGAAGAATCAATCAGGTAGGGACTCATCTTCTTCAGGAAAACGCTCGGCAAGCTTCTTCTCGATGGCATCATACTGGCTCATCCAGGAATCCATTCGCCAAATGACCCCATCTTGCCACTCCAGACAGAGGATCTCGCGACCCACGCCTTCCTTGCGATTCAGCTTTTTTAACTGGCCAAGATTCCGAGTCTCTTCTCGACCCAAACATTTCAAATCCATGCGTTCGCCCAGCAAGGTAATGGTGGCCAAAGACCAGCGCCCTCGCCACACCTGCCGCAAGCCCCCCATGGCGAGCACGATAGCCCCAATAAACAACAAAAGACGAGGCCCGCTCCAGTAACCCACCATCAATCCACCCAAAACCATGGGCAGAAACAAAAGCACGGGCCAAAGCAAACTAAACAACCGGCCCAGCCAGGATGTACGCGCAATCAACATACTCAAAAACTCCTATCACCCATTCGCTCTGAAGGACCCATTCCTTACACGTTTTCCTGGATCTCCATGTATCCTACCTATACGATTCCATTTTGAGCAACCATCCACTGAGCAGGGGGCGTCATGAACAAATTCGTCTTGATTCTATCCATGGGCATTCTTCTTTTGGCGAGTGTGATCTCCTGCGAGAGGGATCCGTCCGGATCAGACAGCGGCATCATCGATGGTGGCGACATTGAATGCAGCGGCTCCGAGACACGTTGCTACGGTGGCAGTCATCAGATCTGCGTGGACGAGAAATGGACGCTGGAAGAAACCTGCAACGCACCACAATTGTGTGTGGAGGGTCTGGGTTGCGCCGACTGCGATCCGGCTCATGCGCGAATCTGCCAGGACGAAAATGCCCACGCCTGCAATTCGGACGGCAGCATGGGTGATTTGGTCGAAGACTGCGGCGAAGCCCTGTGCTGGGGCGGCCTCTGCCTGGAGCCCGGCTGCAGCAAGGAAGCCCAACTCATCTACCTGTTCGACGTGGACAGACGCTTATACAGCTTCAACCCGCTCCACGGTGCCAATGAAGTCAAAATTATCCCCAGTCCCACCTGCGAGCCCGGCGAACCCTGGGCCGAATTTGATCCCCCAAGTGTCGTGGCGAGCCTGGCCATGGACCGCCATGACAAGGCCTGGCTACACTACACAAGCGGTGAAATATTCATCTCCGAACCCAAATCCAGCGCGGCATGCAGCCTTACGGATTTCGTTCCCGGGCAGGAAAGTTTTGAATTCTTCCTAATGGGCTTTGCCCGAAACGGGCTGGAGAGCGAAGAAGAGACCCTGTACATCATGGGTGGGATTATCTCCGAACTCTGGGCCACGAGCTATGGCGATCTGGGTGCCATCGATCCCGACTCTCTGAACGTCACCCACCTGGGCACCAACCCCCACGAATCCATCATACCCGAAGTCGCCGGCACGGCCGACGGCAAGCTCTACGCATACTATCCCGGCACCTTGAGCCACTTTGTGACGGAATTGGACAAGAGTGACGGGTCCTACGTACCCGGCAGACGCTGGGACATGGAGCCTTTTGCGCACCTGGTGGTCGCATGGTCATTCGCGCCCTGGGGCGGTAAGTTTTATCTCTTCGTCACCGAACAAGAGGTCGGTGGTTTTACCCACAGCATCCTGTGCCTGGATCCAGAAGATGGAACCGTAGAAACCGTGATCCCATCCCAGCCGCTTGGCATCATCCTCACGGCCAGCACCTCCACCTGCACGCTGATGGAAACACCCTAAGAAATCATCCGACGAAACCCATCTCAGCGATAAAAAACCACGCCGCCGGTTTGGATGCCGCCGTCGTAGGGGTCGCCTTCTATGTGGGAGTCGATGCCGACGAAGAAGTCACCGAGGCCGTCGCCGTCAATGTCGCCGAGATAGGTGATGTTGCCGCCGTAGGAATCCCAATCCATGGGCTCGGGCGCCCGCATCAGCTCCGGCAAGACGGCCAAAAAGCTTTGTCCGTCTTCGGCCATGGGATAAACCGCCACAGCCCCGCCGGCATCCGCGTATTTCATGCCGGCCAAAAGCGCGCCTTGTCCTTCTCCGAAAAAGTCCGGCACGAAGGCCAGCGTCTGACCAAAACCGGCTCCACTCATGCCCTCGGGGGCGTCCAAGCGCTGCGGCTCTTCATCCAGGGCCGCCTCCGATCCTGTGTGATAAACGTAAACAGCACCTGGGGCCATGCCCGGCACACAGACCGACAAGGTGTCCGAGGCCGGCACACAGGCCCCGCCAGTCGGGCAGTCGCTTACGCCCTCTTCGCAGATCAACAGACATTGCTGATGATCTTCACCCATGCTGGTTACGGTGATGCATTCCGAGCCCGCCGGGCAGGCTTCCACATCACAGGCCTGGCTGCATAAGCCATGATCGAAACCCTGATAACAGTCCAAGCCCTCGTTGCAGGGCTGGGCCACTCTACAACAAGAACCCATCTCTCCCGTGCCCTCGCATGAGGCGTAGTCGGAAGCGCCTGCGACCAAAAGCTCGCCGGCCAGGATGAACTCCGAGCCCATGTTCAAAGGATCGTCATCGGGCGGCACGAGGATGCGACTGGACCCGGCGGACCAATCGTCCCCACCGTAGAAAAGAACCAGTCCGCCCGTGTGCACGTCTTCGGGCAGCTCGCCCTTGATCAAACCCCAGGCCCCGATGGCGAGATCCTCTTCCCCGTCCCCATTCAGATCCGCGAAGAGACGAGATGCGCCCAGATACTGTCGGTTGGCCGTCACCGGCGGCGTCAACAGAAGATCCGGCAGTTCGTCTAAGCCCTCGGCCGAGCCGCTCCAAATGGCGGCCAGGCCCGTGTCGTCGGCACCCGCGTTCTGCCCACCGGCCATCACGTCGCCAAAACCGTCTCCGTCGAAGTCGGCGCAAAGTACGCATTGGCCCATGGAGTCAAAGCGCGCCCGCAGACTGTCATCCAATCGCAGGATGCTGGGTGCCGCGGAATCGATGCCGCTTTCGCTTCCCCAGAACACAAGAATGCGTCCGGCAGCAGCCAATTCGGTGCTGGGGCTGAACAGGTGGCTACCCACCGGCAAATCCAAAAACCCATCGCCGTCGATATCGCAAGCCGGGCTCAGGGCGTAACCCAAAGCGGCCTGCTCGGCCCCGTCGGGCGCTTCAAGCACCAGGGAGGCATCGGTCAGCTCCGTGGGCCAGACACCCAAGCCAAAGAGATACACCCGCCCCCCCTGAAGACCCGATGCCATCGGCGCGTAGTGGGCACCGATAGCAAAGCCCCGATCCGCGCCAATCACCACGCCCGAAGTACCAAAAAAGCCGCCTTCGCCCAACAGCACCTGGGCTTGCAGTTCACGAACCTGATGAGCTTCATCTCCCCCCGCGTCTTCACCTGCGTCTTCCCCCGCATCAAGACCCGCATCCTCACCCGCATCAAGGCCCGCATCCCCCAAGGCGTCAACGCCTGCGTCTTGCCCCTCGGGATCGGAGGAGGAACAAGCGACCCAAAACAACAGTGAAAAACTCATCAAAAAGACCACGGAAAGGGAAAGTCGACGCATGAGTCCTCCTTTGAAGGACCTTATTTTACAGCAAACACGCCTGGGATGCGAACTTGCAGAAGGAGCCCTATTGGCAAATGGCGACGTATTGGATGGTTACCGCGTCGTAGGCATGGGGCTGGTTGACCTTGTCGAAAATCAAAGCCCGGGTTTCCGAGTCATAGATCCAGTCGTTGTGGGGTTCCCCATTGACCTGTACCACGATAGCATCCGCGGAGGAGGGTTCACGACTCAAGGGCAGACTGGAGAGATAGCCCGTAGAGGTTCGCACCAGGCGAGTCAGGCTCTGAGAAAAGTCCCCGGAACAAATACTATCCACCATGCCACCCGTTTCAAGGGCCAGTTCGATATAGCGGGTGCCGGGATAAGCGTTGCAATACCGACCCTCGCATCCGACCTCGCTACAGACCGAAACGATATCCGAACTGGGATCGGCGTCATCCATGTACTCAATGCGGGTAGCTGCAGGGTCATCGGGGTCGCTCACCCCAACAATGGCAGAAAAGGTAACCAAGCCCACGCTGTACTTCAGGTCTCGCAAGAAATCGGCATAACTGCTAACGGGGGTCAGGGCGTAGACTTTCTGGTCGAGGTCAAAGGGGTGGCTGGTCGTGCCGGCCGGTCCTTCACCTCGGGCTGCGTAATAGCAGAGTCTTCCGCCTGCTCCTGCAATATTTTCGCTTATGTCGCCTACCTCGCCGCAGTCATCCTCGTCGCTCAGGGCCACCACCGCCAGCCGGGCGGTGGGGCGCACAAAACCTGCGTTGAACTCGGCGTGCGGCCCTTGCGGGTCCAGGGCGGCTCGCATGGCGGCCAGGCCCCGCTCGTAGCCACAACCATTGACGCCCACCAGGGCCACGCCGGCCTGAGAAGCCGCGCCGTAAAAACAATCCAAATTGTCAGGACCCACGATTCGACAGGCCTCGTCCTCCTCAAAGCTGAACTCGGCCACATCATTCGAATAGCTATCCAAATGACCCAAGCGCTGCTGCAGACGACCGCTCTCACCCGATTCGTTAACGCAGGAGTAAGGGGTATCCACCGTGCAAGCACCACAGCCCTCCGACTCCATGCCCGTGGTGATCACACCCAGGCGAAAATCCACACCGGCATCGGCCAACACATCCACGAAGTCCGCGAAACTCTCAGCCAGCTGCACCTGCTCGCCCACCATGGAGCCCGAGTTGTCGATGATGAAAAGCAGGTCCACCTGCCCGCCGCCGCCCTGACTGTATCGCTCGGTGCGCATCTCCGAGCCCAGGCAGACATGCTCCGAATCGGCAAGCAGTTCCACCAGGTCCAACTCGGTGCTCTGAGCAGCCTCCAGCACCACGTCATTCAGATCCTGACTCTCGTAACCAATGGCGCTGAACTGCAGATCCCAAGTTCCCGGCGGCAGCTGAAAAGCAAAACGCCCCATGTCATCGGGCCGGGCCACCAACGCGCTGCCGATTACCTCAACTTCCCCTTCCCGCGCATCCCCTCCTGCCAACAACAATCGGCCACGCAGTTCGCCCAAAGTCTCAAGCTCCAACTCGCCAAGATCCACCTTGCCCTCGGCAGCCAGATCGAAATCCCGAGCCAAACCCATTGACGATCCCCACAAAGCCAAAAGCGTCCGCCCCCGACCCGCCCAGGCACGCACCATGAAACGACCTTCGGCATCGGTGGAGGCACGCTCGAAAACCCCGTCCTCGGCGTCGGGCACGAACACCACCGCGCCCTCGGCCGGCAAACCATTCAGCAAGAGGGTGCCGGAGACCTGGCCCACGCCATCGAAAAACAAGTCGTTACTCAAGAGGCCACAGCCCGCCAGCAAGAGAGCCCCAAAAAGGCTCCAGGTCCACAGCTTGAGTCGCATTTTCTTCATTTTCGTCTCTTTCATCATCAAAACCCCCAGCCCGCACCCAGCATCAGGTCGACAAAACCCGTATCCAAAGAAGCATCCAGGGTGTGAATGGACATGAAATGAATCCTGAACTCCAGGCCCAATTGCAGGCCGCGCCACAGACGCCATGTGAAGCCCGTCTGCAAACCCGGGGTGAAGTTGGCCACGTGTTGCGTGTCGCTTTCACCAGGCAATCCAGTGCGCCATAAGTGCAAAGCCCCCAGCCGAGGACCCAAACTGAGTTCCAAATCGCCAAAGCCAAACAGAAATAGCAGCTTGATACCGTAGCTCAACTGAAGCAAATCATGTTCGTAACTCAGACCAGGCAGCTCAAGGCTTTGCCGCCCTCCAGCCAGACCCACATCCAGCCCCAGGGCCAAGGACTCCAAAGGAAAATGCCGCTTGGTGACGGAGAGACCCAAGGTGGCCGAGGGCGCTACATACTCGCTACGGGTGGTGGCGTCCAAAAACGACTGATAGCCCGCCCAAGCCTGAATCGACCAAAGATGCCGACTCTTTTCCAGCAGGCTCTCGACCGCCAGGCGTTGACCCGGCATGAGCTCCACTTCCTCGTGAACCAGGATCTTGCCCCCAAGGCTGCTGCGCAAGGCGACCTGATGACTGCCCGGCTTGAGCACCAGGCGGGCCGGCAAGGGTCCCTTGTCTTGGCCATTTACCTCAAGCCGCATGCCGGCTAAGTCTTCCAGGAAGGAATACAGAACCGGATCAGCTCGGCGCCTGGGTTGACCGCTGAGCACAATGGGATCGGCACCCAAGATTGAACTTTCCACCTGAGGTCGTTGGCGACCCTTGGAAAAATAGTAGGTTCGGGCCATGGCGTGAGCATGGGCTTCCGAAGCGGTCACCGCCCCATCTCCATCCTCGTCCTTCCCGCGCAAGGCCTCGATGAGAAAGTGAGTATAGATGTCGTGCTTGAGCGAGTCGTCTTCCCGGGCTGTCTCCCCCCAGGCGCAGGCCGTCATCACCATGCTGGCCTGGCTGGTTTCTCTCAAGGGCTTAACGAAAAAGGCCCCTTTGATGCCCTGGAGTTCAGCCGCCACGCTTTGCGGCAAGGCGCTCTTGCCCGAACCCGAATGGCAAGAAGCCAAGACAAAAGCTTTCCGCCGCGAGGGCAGGGCCTCGAATCGCTTGAGCAACTCGCCCACCGCCAGGGCACTTTCGGCGATCTGCGCTTGTACGCTGTCGCTCGTCACCAAATACCGCCCCAGCTTGCCGTCGGGCCCCCGGGCCAGCGTGCCATGGGTGGAGAAGTAGACAAACACCGTGTCTTGGGCCGAGAGATTGGCCTTGACCAGACGCTGGAATGCAGCCTCGATCTTCGCCCGGGTCACGCCCCCTTCCTCAGCCAAGATCTCGATCTGGTCAAAGCGGCCCAGGGCGGGATCGGCCAGCAACTGGCCCAACTCCCGGGCATCAGCCACGGCATGCTTGAGGGCCGGCCATCGCGCATCCTCGAAGTGGTTGATGCCCACCAACAAGGCCAGTCGCCTCGGCCCCAAAGCCTTCTCCACCGCGTCGGCGCTCAAGGTCTCCACCGGCAAAAGCCCGCCCTTGTCGCGCTGCGCTGCCGCGCAGGCCATGACAAGACAAAGACCCAAAAGGGCCGTGGCGGGGGCGACTCTCAAGGTTCCGAACCTTTCTTCCCCATTTTCTCCATTTGCAAAACCAAGCGCACTCGACCTGACTGAAGTTCATCCAATTCGGATCGCAAGCTCACAGGCTCCGGCGGCGCATCCGCCGAACGGCAACCCGCGAAAAAAACCTGCTCGCCCGTGAGCGCCGTCAAAGGCAGAACCAAGGCCTTGTCGCCCGAGCGCAACAAATGCTCACCCGCCTCAAGTCGAAGCTGAGGCGTACCCGGATAACCGACCAGGGCCTCGGCGTCTTTGGGCCCCAAACGAACCAACCAAAGCCGACAAACCGCATCCGCGTCCACGAAGAAAACCAACTGCCCCTGACGGGACAAGAGCTTGTCCGGGTCCACCGGCAACACATCAGTACCCGACCCCGTGATCCTGCCCATGCGCAGGCCGCGCAAACCAGGCCCTGCGGCCTCCGTGACATCACCCTTGATGCGCTGCCCATCGTCCGCGCTCGGCGCGGGCCGCATGACCCAAAACAAAGAGCCCAAGACCAACAGCAGGCTCAGACCCACCCCGGCCAATGCCCAACGCAACCATCCCAGGCCTCCGCCCCCACCCGAATTCAAATCCCGCGCTTGCCAGGTATCCCCAGGATCTCGCGCACTTTCGCATCCTGCCAGTAAAGCAAACAGGGCCGTTTCCTCTTCGTCGCTCAAGCTGGCCATGACCTCTTCACATGCCGGACAGTCGGGCTCCGCCTTCAGGTGGGCCAAGAACTCAGCCTCGACCGATGCATCCAAAGACCCCGCCAGGAGGGATTCCAGATCCTTTTTCTTCAGGTGCCCGCTCAAGATGCACCTCCTCCTTGGCGCAGTTCCAAAATGGCCACCAACAGACGCTTGCGAATCTTGACCCGAAAGCGACTCAGCCAGGTGGTGATCGTGCTTTGAGGCTTGCCCAGACGCAGGGCGATCTGGGCACTGTCCAAGCCATCCAAATAGAACAAACGCCCTGTCTGTTTTAGATTGGTATCCGGCATGTCCTCAATGACCTCCTGCACAATCCGACGCTCCATCTCCCTGCGGGCCTCATCACCCTTTGCGTCCGAGACCTGCTTTGCGTATTCGGCGAAGCGTCGCCTTTGCGCATAACCTCTGCCCCGTTTTTCCAGCCAGCTCAGGCAGCGTCGCCGCGCGATGGCGAAAATCCAGCCCGCGAAACGTTCGGCCTCTCGCAAATCACCCAAGCCGCCCAGGGCCCGCAAAAAGGTCTCCTGGACCAGATCCTGGGCATCCGCTTGCCCGATGCCCGGAAAGCTCATGCAGAGCCGAATCAGCGGCAGCCGAAAGCGAGCGAAGAGCTCGGCCTGGGCCGTGGCAGCACCTGCCGCCGCACGGCGTACCAACTCACCGAGTGCTTTTCTTTCGCTGGCCTCATCTGGATGACCCGACATCCCGCTCCCCTGTCTCAGAATTCTAAAAAACGCCCCTAAGCCACCTTGTTCACGGTGATGGTGGGATAAGCAAAGCCGATGCCCTCGGCCTCGAGCTTGGCCTTGATGCGCCGGTTGATGTTGTGGCGAATATCCAAGGCCCGGTCTTGATCAAGGACATAGTAGAGCACCTGGAAAACGAGAGCGCTGTCGCCGAATTCAAGGAAGTGTATCGACGGGCCGGCCTTGGTCCCCTCTTCCTCTTCGATGGCTTGCCCAATGCGCTTGGACGCCAAGTCAATCTGCGCCGTGGAGATCCCATACTCCAGGCCCAAATTGAACAAAACACGAAAAGAAGGCCGGTTGGATATATTTTCCACCACCGAGGTTGTGGCCAGGGCATTGGGTACCGTCACCAAGTGACCGGCCCAGGTGCGTATCTGGGTAGCCCGCATGCCCACCAATTCGATCTTGCCGCTGTGACCCTGGTACTTAACCGCGTCGCCCACCCGAAAAGGCCCCTGAAACAAAATGGTGAAGGCACCGAAGACGTTCGCCAGCAAATCCTTGGAGGCCATGGCCAAAGCCAAGCCGCCAAGGCCCAGGCCGGCCAAGATAGAACCGATTTGAAATCCCAAATTAGAAAGCAGAAACAAAACAGCGACCACCCACAGCCCAACATTGATCACGGTGCGGAAGACCGGGATCAATTGATCGTCTAACTTGCTCTCCGTCCTGGTGGCGTGCCGCTGGACGTAGTGGGTCAGAAGCCCGCGCAGCAAACGGCTGACAAAAAGAGTACCGAGCACAGTCCAAGACACCATGAAGGCCGCGAAAACGATCCGCTCCAACCAGGGCGCAAGCTGTAAAACCCTCACCGCTGCATGGAGACCGGCTAAAAACAGCAGCAAAAAAACCACAGTACCGCCGACGTCGGCCACCATGTCGTCAACACGCGTCTCCGTCTCTTCGTAATGGCGGATGAACTTGCGCTTAATCACGGCGCTGGCTATCCAAGCCAAGAACAAGGCACCCAGGGCCACGGCACCTGCAAGGATGTAGGTCCCCACCGAGTTTTCCCAGTAAACCATGTCAAAAAACTTCATGCATCCCTCCGAAAGCCAAACCTGCGCCTCATGCCGAAGACAAAAAGAGCAAAACCCAAAATCCACACAGGAGGAAATCGGCTCGACCCAACCGCTCCGCAACCACAACCACCACCTTCGTCTTCTCCTATGCTGCCATGATCCGTGCCTGTCGTGCCGCCGTCTTCCTCCACACCCGCGTCGCTCGTCACGCCAGCATCGTCCTCGACACCCGCGTCCTCGCTCGATGCATCAGGGGTTCCCGCATCTGGCAAACCCACCCACTCGCACCAGGTGTCGATGCACTCTTCGCCCGTGGCGCAATCGGCATCATCAAGGCAACGATAGTCCGGCAGCTCGTCGGGCACGCAATGTCCTTCGTAACAATGCTGGTCGGCAGGGCACTGTTCATCACTCGAGCAGTTCGTGTCCTGGATACAACGGCCGAAGATGCAGATCTGACCAAAGGGACAACCCTGGGAGCCGATGGGTGCCTCCTCATCGCAGCCCGGTCGCTCGGTGCAATGACCGTGGACGCAGACCAAAGCCCCCTCGCAGTCTTCGTCGTCTACGCATGCCGCCGGGCCCGGTTCCTGGCATTGCCCATCGCGACAAACGTAGTCGGCGAAGCAGTCGCCATCGACGCTGCAAGGACCGGAGGTATTGGGCTGGCAAGATCCGGCATCACAAACGTAACCTTCGAAACAATCGGCATCCGAAGCACAAGGCGGAGCGTTCTTGTAAATGCGCAAGCCGGTACCCACGGCCCAGGCCAAGCGATCCGAATAAAAACAGGCGTCGATCATGGCGCCTTCCGGATGGGGATTTTGTGCATCCCCTGGGTCGTTGACTTCAAGCAGCCAATTCGCGCCCCCGTCATCCGAAGTGTAAGCCGCGAGCATGTAAACCTGCCCACCGTCACTGGTGGAAAAGCCCGCGTCGTAGACCCCCACCGCCTGCCCAAGTCCACCAGGCTCCACCATGAGGCCCGCGATATGGGTCACTTTCCCGCCCCCCCCGGTGATGGTGGTAGGGATGGCCACCGTCTGCCAGCTTGTGCCGCCGTTTGTCGTAGAGCGAAAGAAGAGCTGTTCGTTGTTGTCGATAACCGAGATAAAACCATGCTGCTCGTCGGCGAAGTGAATGCCGCTCAAAAACTCGCCGCCGGTGGACCAAAGCAGGTCCCAATTCGCGCCGCCGTCGGTCGTGCCCAGGAGTTCGCCCCCATCGGCCACGCTCACCTCGTTGGGCTCCTCGCCCTCCGTATGGGCATCGTTGCCAATCGCAAAGCCGGTCC
>JAUVAM010000175.1 GCA_030591745.1 Deltaproteobacteria bacterium | reverse complement strand
CGGCGCGGGTACTTGCGCGCTCTCTTGCCAAGCCGGCCTGAGCATCTGAAACGACGAATGCGACGACCTGCTTTTCGACAACCGCTACTGCTCGGCCGACGGCTCTTGCGGCACGGCCTGTGCGGATGGCTTCGTCTGCAACGGCGCGGGTACTTGCGCGCTCACTTGCCAGGACGGCCTGAGCATCTGCAGCGACGAATGCGTCGACCTGCTTTTCGACAATCGCTACTGCTCGGCCGACGGTTCTTGCGGCACGGCCTGCGCGGACGGCTTCGTCTGCGACGGCGCGGGTGCTTGCGTGCTCTCTTGCCAAGCCGGCCTGATCAATTGTCGCGGTATCTGCACCGACACGGATTTTGATCTGGGCAATTGTGGCGGCTGTGACGATGGGAGCGGCTCCAATACCTGCCCCGAAGCCTGCGTATTCGGCATTTGCGAAACGCAGGGGCCCCTGCTGCCGGGAGACACCACGAGAGTCAAGACGCAGGACGGTTGGTCGGTGCGTTGCCTGGCCTGGTCGGGAAACAGGTGCGTCCATCCTCAACTCCGAATGTCTTGCTTGGTTTGCGGCGTGTACTCCCTCTGCGGTGTCTGGCACGACATTACTTCATGGAACAACAATGGTACGACTCAGAGCTTTTGTGCCATCGGAACCGGCGACGAGACCGTGCTTTGGAACGGAGCCGGAGGGGCCGCCGTGGCGCCCCGCGCTTGCGGTTGGGGGTCGAACACTCACCCGCTATGCCAGGCGAGCAAAGCCACCTATCACCCCGCCCAGGTCAGCAATTTGATACAAGGTCTAAATCTGGAAGACTCCTATTGTGGAATCTCATCGACGCTGATCAACATCGAGTGCGGTGGTTGGTAAACGGAGAAACTCGGACCGCTTGGCTTTCACGTGGCCACCACCGCCGGCTTCGCTTCGGCTGTGGTGGTCTTCGGAGCATGAATCCCTTCACCCCGTCTGGAACCTGACGGCCCTTTGTTTGTCCTAGACCCACCTGCGACTTGAAAAGGGGAGCGTCATGAAACGTTCAGGGTACCGCTGTGTCCAGTTCTCTCGTCTGACCGTCTTTGGCCTGTTCACCATTTTGGGGCTGCTGGCCTTTGCCTCCGTGGCTTTCTCGCATATGTGGAGCGACGATGAGTTCACCTGCCCACTCTGTGCCGAGAAATTCGTGGCCACGGTGGATGGATCGGGCACTTCTTTCGGGCAACGCCTGGATCTAAAGCCTTTGGGACTCATCGCCGCCCCATGGCGTATGCCGGTATGCCCAAAATGCCACCTTGTGCTCTACAAATACGAGATCCCAAAGGAGGACTTGCCGACCTTGCGAAAGATCGTCGAGTCGCCCGAGTACAAAGCCCTGGCCCAGGAAGGCCAGCCAGCCTACGCCCTCTGGGCCTTCATCCGTGATCAAAGAGGCGAGGACCCCTTCAAAATCGCCTGGACCTATATCCAAGCATCCTGGCAGGTCGAAAAGGACCCGGCACTCCACCGGAGCGTCTTGGAAAAAGCCCTGGCTCATTTGTTGGCCTTCGGCAAGGCCGAGGCATATACGGATCACAAGGATTGGCCCATGGCCATGCATTTGGCGGGGGAGGCGCTTCGGCTCATGGGCCGATTCTCGGAAGCAGAGGATCACTTCCTGCGCTTGCAAAGCAACCAACGATTCCACAAACAGCCCTTCCGAAGCATGTTGAATCGCGAGCTTGAGCTCATCGGTCAAAAAGACTCAGCCCCAAGGGAAATGCCCGAGATCGTGCTGACCGAGGAAGACAAGCGCCAGACCCCGGAGTACAAGGAGGCCGAAGGCCTGCCAGGTTTCAAAAAAGTGCTCGAAAGATTCAAGATTAAGAAAATCCTTAGAGGCGGCATCAACGGAAAACCCAGGAGCCTGTATTTGGAACTGGCGCTTCGCGAACCTGGCTGCATCGACGAGGTCAGGTGGTGGAGCCCGCTTCTTAACGATCGGCCTTCGGTGGATTGGTATGGATTCATGGCGGCATTCAAAAAAGCCGAAGAGCGAGCCGCATCTCATATTTGGCTTACTGCCTGGCGAGATGAAAAGGCCAAGCGCGGCATTCGGGTCGAGTTCTTCGCCGCGGCCCAGGACGGCAAAACCTGCGAGGCGCTGGGTGCCTGGCAACACGCTGGCTTTCGGGGAGAGCCTCAGTACGAGATCATCTTGATGGAAGAAGGTAGGCCCATGGCCGAGGTCCTTCTTGGGGCCGAAGAGGAGAGGGCCATCATCGTCCTGCTCAGGGACAAGCCTGGTGATCTTATCCCACTCCTCTGGTTCAGACCGAGCCAGAGCGTGCCCCATTACATGGCTGTTGACAGGGACGGCACGCTGCATCCCAACAAGAGACCCAAGTAACAAAATCAACGCAATCTTGTGGTCACAGATTGTGACCTCAAGCGAAATTCGAAAAAATTCGGGGGCGGAGGCTTGAGAAGCCATTGAAATCAAAAATGAGAGAAATGAGAGGGACGGAGGTTGTCGAAGTCCAGGAAAAACATGGGGTTCATGTGCCTCCGTCCCCCAGTTTTCAGGCAGGAAGAATTCATCGCGGCGTTCGGGCGGCGGTTTGGTGCCTGAAAATGGACATTGAGAATTTTGAAAATTCGGGGCGGCGGTTGCAAATGTCCGGAAAAACCTGGGATTGATGTGCCTCCGTCCCCCCGATTCCCAGGCTACCTGGGATTCCAGACGATGCCTCCCCAGCAGGTCAGGGTGTGGTCGTCCGCGCGGATGCCGCAGGTGAACCCAGCCCCGGCTGAGATCGAGTCGAAGGCGACTCCGCTGGGCATACCGCTAATTTGGCAATAGGAATCATCACCCCAACACTGGACCCCGCCATCGCCGAGGCGGATGCCGCAGTTGTGGTACAGACCTGCTGAGATTGAGGCGAAGGCGACGTCGCTTGGCGCATCACCCACCTGGCCATGATTGTCGTAACCCCAGCAGAGGACCCCAGAATCGCTGCCGCGAATGGCGCAGCTGTACAAGAAACCCGCGTCGACTGTATCTAAGGGTACGCCGACGGGCGCGTTGCTCACCTGGCCATGGTCGTCCGCGCCCCAGCACATGACCTGGGAATCGCTGCTGCGGATGCCGCAGTTGAACAAAAAACCCGCGTCGACCATGTCGAAGGGGACTCCGCTGGGCGTATCGCTCACCTGGCCCAAGTAGTCTGCACCCCAGCATATGACCTGGGAATCGCTGCTGCGGATGCCGCAGCTGTGGCTTGATCCCGCAGAAACCGTGTCGAAGGGGGATCCGCTGGGCGCGTCGCTCGCCTGGCCATTGTCGTCGAGACCCCAGCAGAAGGGCTCGGAATCTGCGCTGCGGATGCCGCAGTTGTGGCTCGTTCCCGCAGAAACCGAGTCGAAGGCAACTCCGCTGGGGGCGCTGCTCACCCGGCCGTTGGTATAGTCACCCCAGCATAGGATCTCGGCATCCAGGCTGCGAATGGAACAGGTGTGTGTGTGGCCTGCCGAAACCGTTGCGAAGGCGACGGTGTTGGGCGCACCGCTCACTCTACCGGCAGTATCGCGCCCCCAGCAGATCAATTCAGAATCAGAGCTGCGAATGCCGCAAGTGTGCTGGTGCCCGGCCGAGATGGAGGAGAAGCCGACCCCGCTGGGGGCGTTGCTTACCTCGCCGTAGTCATCGCCCCCCCAACAAATGACCTCTGCATTACTGGCGCCAATGCCGCAGCTGTGGTACTCACCCGCCGCTACAACAGCAAAGGCGACCCCCCTGGGCGCGCCGCTCGACTGGCCAAGGTCATCCAATCCCCAACAGAGGACCTCTCCGTCATCGGCGCGAATGCCGCAGCTGTGGTACCTGCCGGCTGAGACCGCGGTGAAGGCCAAGCCGCCAGGGACGCCACCCACCTGCCCGTTGACATCGCGACCCCAGCAGATGAGCTCGGAGTCAGCACTTCGGATGCCGCAGCTGTGGTACCCACCCGACGATATGGCGGAGAAAGATCCGCTGGGGGTGTCGCTCAACAGGCCGTAGCCGTCGTAGCCCCAGCACTGGATTTCTCCGTCACCGGCGCGAATACCGCAGCTGTGGTACTCACCCGCGGAGATATCGGCGAAGGCGACTCCGGCAGGGACGTCGCTCGATTCTCCATAGGCATTGTCACCCCAACAGACGACCTCGCCATCCTCCTGGCGAATACCGCAGGTGTGGGACATTCCCCCAGAGACCGCGCCGAAGGCGACTCCAGCGGGCACGTCGCCCGCTTGCCCAGCACTATTGCCACCCCAGCAGATGACTTCGTTGTTCCCGCTTAGAATGCCGCAGCTGAAGGTCGCGCCCGCTGCGACACCGGAGAACATATAGGTGCAATGGATCGCATTGGGGCCTATGCTCCAGAGCCCTTCCGGGCAGGCCCCGCAGGACCTGTCGCTCGTACTGCTTCCTTCCTTGGTGACGTACTGGCCATCCCCACAGTCGGTCCAGGCACTGCAGGCGGTGGCGTTGGATTCAGTGCTGTACGTTCCGGCGTCGCAGGCGGCACAGATCCGGTCGTTGATTGCAGTCCCTTCCGTGTCGATGTGCTGCCCGGGTTCACAAACGGTCCAGGCGGTACAAGAGTCGGCGTTGGCTTCGGTGCTGAAGCTGCCGGCCTCGCAGGCGGCGCAGATCCGGTCGCTGGTGGCGCTGCCATCGGTGGCGATGAACTCACCGGGCCCGCAGTCGGTCCAGGGGATGCAGGCGGCGGCGTTGGACTCGGTGCTGAAGGTGCCGACCGCACAGGCCATGCAGAAGCGGTCGTGGCCTGCGGTGCCCTCAACGAACACGGCTTCGCCCGCTGCACAGTCGGTCCAGACCTGTCAAGCTGCGGCGTTGTACTCGGTGTTGTAGGTGCCGGCAGGACAGGTGTCGCAGATCCGGTCGGCGCTGGCGCTGCCCTCTGTCTCGATGTATTGCGTGGGCGCGCATCCGGTCCAGGCGCGGCAAGAGGCGGCGTTGTCTTCAGCGCTGAAGGTGCCGGACTCACAGGCTGCGCAGACGCGGTCGGCGGTGGCCGTGCCTTGGTCGTCCACGGCTTCGCCGGGGACGCATTCGGTCATGGCCACGCATTCCGTTGCCGGATCGTCGTCGTCGTCCCAGGCGTCTTCGCCGCAGGGTTGGGGCAGGGCCTCGCCGCCTGCACAGTAGGTGCCCGATTCGCAAGCGGTGCAGTCCGCACCCGCCGTGCCGGCCGGGCAGTCCGTGGGGCCCCCGTCGCCGCCGCTGCATCCGAGCAGGGAAGCAGACAAGAGGAGCGCTGCCATGATGATCAAGGGGAAAGGGTTCAGCCTGATGACGATGGCACCACGGTTTGCTGGAAATTCCATGCCTTCCCCTTATGCAATAACAGGCACCTCGAAAAGGTGCGCAAATACATCAGTAAGTTGTGGGACTACGAGTGGCCAGTATCCGTGGTCGGCGGCTGTGGGTCAATGGCGCAGGGGCGGGCTTGATTTAGCCACATGGCGTGTAATCAGCACCAACTCTTCTCTCCTTGGGACCAATACCGAGCCGCCAACGAGAAAACCCACTCTTGCCCCGCGCAATGCCCCTGGTAGCACTCGACCACGCGATTCGTTCCGATTCTCGTCAGCCTGTTCCGGCAGTCCTCAACCAGAGCATCCTCATAACGCCCCCAGCCTGATCGCTCGAATGCCGTTATTCCCGGGACCGCCCTTTCCGGTCTGAACAGCTCCTCGTTTCCATCATGCGCCAACACCACAAACAGCCACTCCTGGCATTCTGTCGCCTTCATCAGCGCCCATGTCGTGTATTGGCTTCGGTAGATTTGGTTGGCCGGGCCCAGTAGTAGGCAGGGGCCGGGGGTGGTTAGTGGGTTGGAGTCGGGCTTGAAGAACTTTGCCAGGTCTTCGTCGGTTAGGTACTTCCGCTCTTCCTGGTTCCGGAGATAGCAGGTCGTTCGGCGGTCCGGGCCTTGGCGACCCAGGCAGGCTTGGGGGTGCTTGTTGTTTCGTGATGAGAAGCCACCGCAGCGGGAGAACTCCGATTCGGTGTACTTGAACTCTATTCCCACCGCCACGTGGATTTCGGTGCCGTTTTTTGTGCCCTTTAGCTTCAAGAAGGTATCGAGGCGGGTGGTTTTTGAGCCCTTTTCGCCTACTAGAGCGCCCATGTCATGGCTGCAAGGTTTTCCCGTTGCTTTGCAATTTGCCTGGTGTGGGTACTCGAAGTGGCATTCCTCGATGGTTGTCGGCTTTATGCCCAGCTTGGCCAGGTGAGGGGTGAGTAGCCGGCACCAAGCCTGGTCTGCTCCTGCTTGCTTGGTGAGCAGGGGGGCGAAGAATTGGAAGCAGGCCGCCTGGGAGCTGATTGGGTGATCTAGGTGGCTGTGGCGCGGGGCGTCGTGCTTGGTCATGTAGTCTTCGATTTCGGCAGCTAGAGGCCCCAGGGTGTTTCTTTTTGGCTCTCCCTCTGCCAGCCACTTTTTTTGTTTTCTCGTTTCGGTCTCGGTGAAGGTGTTGTGTATTGGTTTTTTTGGTGCCCATGGGGGCAGCAAGCCTGCTTTGCCCTTGCGCTTGGCTTCTTCGAAGAGATCGCCCAGGGATTTGAAGGCGGCACTTGGCAGGCTTGAGGCCTTGGGGACGATGATCGCCTGGAGGTCGGCCTGGGGGCCGGGGTCGGCCGGCCAGCATTCCACCTTGGCCAGCGTTTTTAGCTCATCGCCGATTACCAGCAGGGCGGTCTTGGGTGCGGCTTGGTTTAGATTGATGTGCTTTGGCAAGAGGCCCAGTTCGTATTTTTGATCCAGCAGCTTTTGGTAGTGGGCTACGAATGGGTCGACGCCGCCGGTCAGGGCCGCTGGTAGTTTCTTGGTTAGCTCGAGTTGCTTGAGTACGGCGCCGTCCAGTTCTTCGTTGGTGGACAGCTTGAGCTCTATCAGCCAGAGGGTGTTGGTCTTTTTCTCCACGGCCAAGAGGTCCACTCGAACGCGGCGCAGGTCCTGGTCGATGAGGTCCGAGGCCGGTATCGCCACTTGCTGATCCAGGGGCAGGAAATCTCCATTTCGAGCCAGACAAGCCATCAACTCCGCCTGGACGGCCAGCTCGCTATGCCGCCCGTGATGCCGCCCGTGATGCTTGCCGGCCAAGTGCTCATCGACGGCTTGCTTCTCCTCGGCAAGGACGGCCTTGAGGTTGCTGGGGGGCGGGGCGTTCTCCGGGGATTTTTTGGAGAATCTTTTTGCGCTGGGCTTTGTGCCGCCGAGATTCATGATTTTCAGGGCGGACTGGCCGAGGTAGTAGAAGGTGAGGTCGTTGCCTGTGCGAAGCTCTATGGCCCATGGGCCCACAAGCTTCAGCTCGGCAAGCTTGTTTG
>JAUVAM010000315.1 GCA_030591745.1 Deltaproteobacteria bacterium | reverse complement strand
TTGTAAAATCGATCTGCTCACCGAAGTTTTCCAAAACTTCCTTCATGGCATTGAGCGCTTTGACGCCATAGGGACATTGGCTCATGACGAAGAGGTCCAATTTTTTGGGGATTTCCTTGCGGCAAAGCAAGTCATTCGTGCAATCCGGATCGTCGCAATCGACTTTACCGTTGCCGGTGTCGTCTTTTTTGTTGGAGCAGATTTCCTTGGTGGGATCGAATTTGGCACCGGAACGGAAGAGCAGCCAGTCACCTTTGGGCTTCAAGAATCGAGCCAGGCGCTTGTAGTTGTCAGCTTTTTTGACTTCCTTGCCAAACAAGATGGCAGGTAAAAGACCGACTTCCAGCTCTTTGTAGAGTTTCTGGCCTTCTTCGTCGTTGTAGTCGACCAGTTTGATCTCCGCGCCCTCAAACATGCCTTTGAGGCGGGACTGCCAAACCTGGGGGGGCTTGCAGAGGTCTCGGGGGCAGCGTTTGTCCGAGATGATCTTGATGGAGAACTTGACGGGTGGCGGCGGTGCGGGAATGTCAGCGCAAAGCTTGGGTCGATCGTTGGCCGGGAATCCCTGGCAGATACCCCGGGTGAAATCATTCGGACCACGCTTGCCTTTGTATTTCTTGCCATTGATGAAGATCGTCGGGCTACCACTGGCACCCTTTTGTTTGGCTTTCTTGTAGGAAGCCCTGAGGAGGTCCGTTCCTTCTTGTCCCTCGAGGCAGGCTTTCAACTTGGCCACGTCCAGCTTGGCTTCTTTGGCGCAGCCTTCCCAGTTGCCGGGAATGGCCCGCATGTTTTTGTTCATGCAGTCCAGCATGCCCATGTACTTATAGCCATCTGCGTAATACTTCATGGTGCAAAGCTGGATTTTGTTTCCGTCCACTTCGCTTTGACCATGCATGGAGGTCAGTTTGCCGCCCTGGTCCTTGCCGATGAAGTCCGCGGTGAAGTTGATGTCGGCACCGAGTTTAGGCAGGACAGGGGAGATGCCTTTCATGACCTGGGTGCCGTAAGGGCACTGGGACATGACAAAAAATTCTACGTCGATCTTCTTTTTCACCGTCTGAGTGAGAGCAGACCCAGCGCCGGAGGATTCAGCGCCTACCACTGGAGCGCCTTTGCCGCCTTCTCCGCCCTTGGGGCAGCCCACCAGCGCCAAAAGCAAGCCGGTGGAGAGCACAACGGTCAACAATCGTGATTTATTGTTCAAAAGTCGTCGCATCCGCATTTCTCCTTCTCGTTCTTGATGGTCCTCGAAATTGAGTCCAGATATGTAGTTAGAACACTCAACGTGTGGCCGTGATTCCTATCATCGCCTCGATGGGCCATACAAGAAAAAAATTCGACGGGATTCTGGCAGCAAGTGTCAGGTTGACAGCAAAAGGGGTGGCTGCTATGCTGTACATATGTACAGTGTTGAGTCGCAAAATACTTCCATGATTCAGGCGGTCGAGATTACGACGGCTCTCAAGCGCTGCCGTTGGCCCTGTGCTCAGGACCGTTGGGTAGTGGATACAGCTTCGGGTTGTTCTTTCGGCTGCCTTTTTTGCCCAGTTCGCTGGAGGGGTTTGGCTGAAGGCCAGGTCCAAGTGCATGTTAATGTCCCCGATTTGCTTAAGCATGAGCTGAAGACTCGGGCCCGAGATGGCTTACCCAAACCGGAGGTGATCATCAACGCCTCCACGGACAGTTTTCAGCCTATCCAGGCGGTTTTGGCCGTGACTTACCAGAGTCTGGAAAACCTCTTATCCGAGGGCTGCAAGGTCCATTTGCGAACCCGTGGTGAGGTGCCAGAGGGATTTGGCGATTTGTTGAAACATTATGCGGATCAAGTCAGCGTGGAAGTGACTTTCTTCAGTATGGACAACAAGTTGGCATCTTTGTATGAACCGGGTGCGCCGCCGCCACAGCGTCGACTGGATTCGGTGAGGCGCTTGCGCGCATGGGGCCTGGAGGTACGCGCACGCATTCAACCACTTGTTCCCTTCATTACGGACACGGTCGGTCATCTTGAGGAGCTGGTGCGTCACCTGCGCTCGGTGGGCATCGAGCGAACCAGCGCATCCTACCTTGTACTTAGGCCTCAGGTGCTCGACAGACTACACGGCAGGCTTCCCCATGCTCATTTGCATCTTATCAAAGGAAGCTTCAAGGGGACGGCATGGAGGAAGGTCGGTTTGCATCAATTGACGAGGGTCCTTGTTGAGCGAACTCGTCGACAAGGATATGCACGCCTGGGCACGGTGGCCGAAAGAGCCGGCTTGAATTGGCATATCTGTGCCTGCCAGAATCCGGACATGGGACGCAACTGTTTCGCCGACCTGAAGTCCGAGCAAGCTGAGCCTTGCGGCCAGTTGGATTTGTTTCCCTCCGCAAGTTGAAGTCGGTCCCTTATTTCCCCACATCTGAGCTTGACCGCGGAGCGATCTGTTTGCTAAGTTCAGCTCGCTGAAAGCAATTCGATTGGTCGGAGGAGGACGGCTTGAAGCCCTTAGCCTTTGGAAATACCGATGTTGGTAAGAAGCGAGATCACAATGAAGATTCGTTTCTTGTCGATGAAGAGCTGCAACTGTACATCGTAGCCGATGGCATGGGTGGGCATGCGGCAGGAGAGGTTGCATCGGCCAAGGCCATCGAAGTGATCCGGGATGAGGTTCGCAACAACGAGCAAATGCTTCAAGACTACAACATGGATGCCCCGGAGAAAGTCAGGTTGGGCATTCTGCGCATGCTGGAAAACACTGTTCAACGGGCTTGCGCCGAGATTTACAAAATAGGTCAAGACGACAGACAGCAGCGGGGTATGGGCACGACTTTGTCGATGCTGATGGTGGTCGATACCGGCGGTTTTATCGCCCATGTTGGGGATTCGCGAATCTATCTTTTGAGGGAAGATCAGGTCCACCAGTTGACGGTGGATCATACATTGATCAACGAACACTTGAAGCGTGGAACCATCACCAAGGAAGAAGCGCGCAAGGCAAAATACAAGAACGTCATCACGCGAGCGGTGGGCATTCAGGAACAAGTCCAGGTTGATACCCTGCACTTGGATATTCTGCCCAGGGACCGGATTTTGCTGTGTTCCGACGGACTCCACGGCTATTTACGGCAGGGGGACGTTGAAAAGGTGTTCGAGGCTGGCCCCGTGGAAACGATGCCAGATCGGCTCATCGAATTGGGTAACGAGCGGGGTGGGAAGGACAACATCACCGCTATTTTCTTGGACATGCCGGACGATGAGCCTGGTGCGGCGGCGGAATTGCGACAGCGTATGGAAACCATGCGCAACGCTCCATTGTTCAAGTACTTGAGCTACCGCGAATTGGTCAATTTGATGAATTTGACCTACATTCGAAATGTTTCCGACCAGGAATTGATCATCGAAGAAGGCGTACCCGGGGATGAGTTGTTCTTGCTGGTGCATGGACAGGCTCAAGTTTTCAAAGGCGAGCAAGAGATAGCGCGTTTGCCCGAGGGAAGTCATTTCGGTGAGATGGCCTTGTTCGACAACGCACCACGGTCTGCATCGATTCGAGCGGTGGGTCATACCCGGCTGCTGGTCATCGGGCGTAAGCAGTTTTACAATTTTATCAGGAAAGATACGTCCGCGGGTATCAAGCTGCTATGGAGTTTTCTGCAGATTTTGACCTTGCGTCTTCGCACTACGGACGAACGACTCAAGGAAGCCAAACAAGAATTGAGTATTCAGGAAGTCGAACCCGATTGGATCCTACCTGACGATTGATTGCTTAATCGTCCATACCCCCCACCTGCAAACTGACGACCTCCCGTCAAAATAGCGAGGCTCAGGTATGCCTATGAATCTCGACCAACTAATCTTCGAAGCGCTGTCCTATCACCGCAACTTAGGCTCCACCCTAAAAAGCATTCGCACTCAGGTCCGTTTCCCTAAAAGTCAAAAGGTGGGCGTGGAGAGCTATCGGATGGCCTTAGCCCGACTGGCTCAAAGTGGCCAGATCAAACAGGTTGGCGAGAGCTGGTTTCTCACGCCTGCGGGCCTCAAGAAAGCCCGAGGTTGGTCCATCAGGCCCGGCTGGCTCCCGGAGGACGCGTGGATCCTGCTCGCCATGCTCCTTTCCTGTGGAGAGGAAGGCTGTCAACTAGAGCAGATCATCGGCGCCGCGGACTACATCGATCATGGCATCCCCACGCTGGAACAGATGCATGGCGCGCTCAATCGCCTGGCCTCAGGAAAGTTGATCAAGAAACGCCAAGGCCGTTTCTGGCTCACCGAAAGAACGCTTGAGCTCGAGGCCAAGGTCAAAGTCGCCTGCAAAAGAAGCGTCCACAGTCAGCGCCATGGGCTGGCGGCCCTAATGGATTGCCCTTGCTGCGGCGTCGAGTTGAAAGCGGTCCGTTGGCGCATCGAACTCACTCAGGCCGATATGGACAAGGCCCACAAATCCTACATGCGCCGGACCAAGGCCAAATGAACTGGAAAACCCTCTCGACGATTAATTGCTTAATCGTCCATTGAGTTCAGCAGATCGTCCAGTTCATTTAGGAGTTTGTCGGCTTTGGATTCGACCGAGTCCGCTGCGGGAGTTTTTGCGGGGGCAGGTGCTTCTGCAGGGGCAGACGCTTCTGCTGGGGCAGACGCTTCTGCTGGGGCAGACGCTTCCGCAGGGACAGGCGCTTCTTCGGTCTGTGTTGTTTCGGGTTCGGGTTGAGGTGCAGTTGCTTGCGGTTCGGCCACAGCGGGAGGCGGCGAAATGGATTTCGCTTCGGCTTTCGACGCCAATTCAGTTACCAACGCGGCCAGTTCCAGGTGTTTGCCACGGGACATTTCGTCGAAGGCCACCGCCATTCCGGGTGGATAGTTCTTTGCTTTGCCTTGCTCGGTGGTCAAGCGTCGAACGACTTCGCCCCCCACTTGCAAATTGGTTCCACCCGGTTCCCCGATGCTCAGGGTGACGCGTTTCCAAAGCGGTGCGGGGTCGTGTGTGCGCAGGTAAACCCCGCCTGTGCCTATGTCTCGGGTAGTCAGGATCACCAGTTGCTTGCTACCCGCAACATCCACTTCCACTTCGATTTGGGCAATGGATCGAGGACCTGTGCGGTCGTTTTTTGCCCCTTTTTGTTCTTCCGTGGTCATGATCGTTGGTTTCCCTGACTCGATCTTGTTTAGAAAAGTATGGTACCTCAGTCGGGATTTGTTTTCAATTCTGTTGCAGAAACAACTTTCTTTTTTCTTCGGCGACGCCGTCTCTTGGGTTTTACATCATCTGCGACCCCAGGAGACTCAGGAGAGGCGGCCGCTTTGTCATCAGCTGGTTGATTCTTGGTAGCTGTTTGACTCTTGGCGGCTGTTTGACTCTTGGCGGCTGTTTGACTCTTGGCGGCTGGTCGACTTTTGGCGGCTGGTCGATTCCTGGCGGCTGGTCGATTCCTACCGGCTGGTCGATTCCTACCGGCTGGTCGATTTTCAGCAGCTGGTTGATTTTCAGCAGCTGGTTGATTTTCGGCAGCTGGTTGATTTTCAGCAGC
>JAUVAM010000338.1 GCA_030591745.1 Deltaproteobacteria bacterium | reverse complement strand
CGGGTCTACACCTGCGACGAAGGCCGCATGCTCGGCACCATGGGCGATGACATGTTTTGCATGGGCAACGTACACGAGCATGACTACGCCCAGTTGATACGCCACAAGGCAGTCCGTTCGGCCTGCGTCGCCTCCTGCCTCGAATGCTTGCCGGGCTGTAGCGACTGTGCCTATGCACCATACTGCGGCGTTTGCCCCGTCTATAACTACGCCACCGAAGGCGACCTGGTGGCCCGCAGTCCCTCCAACGATCGCTGCAAAATCCAGATGGGCATCTTGGACATGCTGTTTTTGGCCCTGGAAGACAAAGAGACCCTCGACCTGCTGAGTCGATGGACCTTGGAGCGAGATCGATCCTCGGTATACCAACGTCTGGGCAGCTTGACAGTCTCTAAGCCCACTAGCTAAACTTATCCTTTGTGGAGCGGTTCTGGTCGTAGGTCTATGGAGGCAAAATGCCCAAGGATGATTTTCCGGAATTGGAGCGCGATCCGACGGTTTTTTTGACCGACGAAGAGCGCCAGGTCACGCGCCGACAGGTCTTGACCGGTTCCAGTGCCATCCTTTTGACTGCGGCGGTTGGGCTGGGCAAGGCTCAGGCCAAACCCCAGCATGAAAATGACAAACCGCCCGCGGTCGATGCTTCCCGTGGGGACAAGGCAGCCGGCCAGTTACCGCCCCGCAAATTGCCACCTCGCAAAGAACTAACCCACTGTTCGCATGGTTCGCATGGCTCGCACGGTTCTCATGGCTCGCATGGTTCTCATGGTTCCCACGGTTCCCATGGCTCCCACGGTTCGCACGGTTCCCACGGTTCCCATGGTTCGCATGGTTCCCATGGTTCTCACGGATCGCACGGTTCCCACGGTTCCTGGTAAGATTCTTTCAGTCGGGTCGAAGCAAATCCAAGATCCACATGCTGCTGGCGGTCTGTAAGTGATCTAGCGACTCTCGCTCGACCAGTCCGGCAGCCAGAGCCAAACGCCGGGCTTCATCCAATTCCAGGCAGTGGTGGTGCTCGTAGGCCGGTGCTTTACGCTCTTTGAGAGCGGTCATGCCGGCCGCGCTGCGCAAAACCCCAAAACAAGCGTCATCGGCCAGGAACAATCGACCGCCGGGCCTTAGCCAAGCGAACAGACGAGCAAGTTCAAGGTCGGGCTCGGCCAGGTGATTGATCGAGCGTAGCAGGCAAATGGCGTCGAAGGGGAGGTCGGCCGACGCGGGCTCGAAGTCCTCCAGTGAGCTTTTAACAAGGCGCAAGTTCGGCAGATCGGCTGTTATGATCTCTGCGGGCTCCAGACCCAGCCAAAAGAGATCCCCGGCTTCAAGCCCTGGTTTGATGGCGTCCAAATAGGGCAGGCCACCACAACCCACGTCCAACACGCGGCCTTTCAGACCCGCCAGTCTTTCAGCCAACAAGGACTTGGCCCTGCCAAACCCATCCCGCGGACCGGGTTTCCACAGCCCTCCGCAAAGCGGAGCCAAGGCACATCGCCGACAGGCTTTGGCTTGAAGCAGGGGACGGACTTCTTGGGCCAGGTTCTCCAAGAACCCACCGCCGCTTAGGTCCAACATCAAACGCCCCGTCTCGCGAGCTAGCCTCAGGCTTGGGTCGGAAAAATCCTCTCCAAGCACCCGATGGCGCTGTGCCACTCCTCGCTCGACCTGCATCAGAATCTCTCGTACTGGATCGACAGTGGGTCGCAGGCCCTGGCGAATCGGACAGCGCTTCAGCTCAAAGGCCTCAGGCTCCGTCAGGGGTGCAAGATTGAAAGAATTGGACACGGCCTCGAGCCGGGGCTTGAGTTCAGCATGCCCACGTCGTGTCAAATAGCTTCGATAAACACCCCGGCAACGGCGGCGCCAAGAGCAGGCGTCACAAGGGGGAGCGAAGTCACGATGGTCCTCGTCGATGGGATGCCAGTCCGCCTCAAAGGCCTCCGTCATCCAGGCAAAGCCCTCCTCGCGCAAGCCTCGCTGCATCGTGCCGCTTTCCACAAAACAAGCAGGGAAGGCGTCTTGCACCACAAGCTGCTCCGGGTACGAATCGTGGATTTTCTCCATGGCCTCGCGACAGGCATGAGCCGCCTCATCCAGGTTCGGCACCAAAGCATCGAAATCCTCCAAGACCGGACCCTCCGGCTCGATCAGACTGAATTTCAGGTAGCTTGGACGACAAACTTCAAGCAGTTCCACGCTGCGAAGCAGAGAGGGTAAGGCGGGCCGAGAGACCAACATATTCAAGGTAATTTCCACGCCCATGCTATGGGCTTGGACCAGAGCCTTCATGCTCTGCTCGAAGGCCGGGGCCTGCACCATCTGATCATGCAGATCGGGATCAGGAGAAGCCAAGGTGAGATGCAGGTAGCGAAAACGCCTGGCCATCAATTCGTCGAGCAGGGAGCCGTAGCTCAACATGCGCCCGTTGCTCACCAGGCCCAAATCCATGCCCGCCTCGACCACGGTTTCTGCCAGACGAAGCAGATCGGGTCGGATGGTGGCTTCCCCACCAGACAAGACCAGGCAATCGGCACCCAGACGCGATGCCTGCACTATCTTTCGCTTGAGTTCATCCGTGCCGGCATCATGGCCCCTGTGGGGTGCTGCGTGACAAAACACGCAATTGTTGTTGCAGCGGTAGCCGACCTTCAGCAGGGCTCGACGAGTGCTCATGGGTTGGGCCACCAGCATCCAGCCCGTTTTTGCAGCATGAACCACTCAGCCACAGCCTGGTCGAACTGCCGCAAGACCACCTCACGGCATGTGAAAGAAGGTCGTCTAAGAGCCCGAACCGCCACCTCAAGCAAACCCGCTGAGGGGGGGTGGGCATGAGGGCTGCGTCTGGCCAAACGAGCCATTTGGAGTTCCTCCAAACAAAAACGTCGGCCTTCTTGTTCCAGGCGAGGATCTCGACAGGGCCCATCGTCGTCCCCAGCGATGGCGCGACAGCGCTGCAGGGACTCCAACTCCTCTAAACGCAAGCCCGCACAGGCGGCAGCGGGTCCATCCCGCAAGACGCGGCAGAAGTCCAAGAGGTACGCCAAGGGCAAATCCTCGTGTTTGGCGATGAGCTGCAAATCTTTTTTGTTGCAGCGCCCGGCATAGAGGATGCCAAGCCGGCCACTGTCCAAAGCGCAACTACGGCGCGCCTCGGGTCGTAGAATGTCTCGGCAGATGGCGGGGTCAGGACGACGCAAGGCCTGGCAAAACAGAATGGCCTCGTGGAGTTCATGGCTCAATTGGTGAAGAAATGCACCGCGCTCTCGGAGATTTTTGGTAGCTTGGCGGGGCACATGGCCCAGGTTCGCCCCACGCAATGCCAAGACCTTCTGCAGATGGGGCTCTAAAATACGGCTCAGCTTTTCAGGATTGGCCTTCTCGGCAAGAACCTTTTCCAATGCATGTCGAGCCTCGGCATGCATTTGCCAAAGGGCGAAGGCGGTCACATGGTGCCGCATCCAGAGGGAGGCTCGAGCCTCAGCGGCATGCAGACCGCGCCGGGCACCCTCCTGCCAAGCCTCCATCATATGGCGCAAACCGGCCTGATCCCCCTTGCAGAATCTCGAATGACCCACGGCAGGCCAAAGCAGGCAGGCCAGGCCCACAAAAAAGAAAACGCAGCAGCGAGTTGAAACTGGGCGTGCTTTCACATCGGCATGCTAACATGGCTGCGCTTGGGCTGCACCACCCTGTATTTTCGGCTGCAGTGAGAAAGGATGAGCCTGTGGCAGAGCATCAGCTCAAATTCTGGACCCGCAGGCTCACATTGCCCTTGCTTCAAGAAAACCAAAAACCTGTCCGGGTGCAGTCCTGGACAGAGCATGGTCTCTGCCTGGCCCTGTTCGGCCTGAGCGAAGAGCCCCTGCGACTCCGGTTTTTCCTCTTGCCTGGCCAGGACAGAAACCGAGCTGGCATGGAGCTCCAACTGCCGCCTCAGGATGAGACCCAAAAATCCTGGCTGACCCGCATCGAGGCGGCAGCAAGCGGACTGGAAGAAAACGAAGACTGGCTCGGCTTCTTGCTGGACTCGGGTGGTCTGCGATGCTCGTCGGGGGATGCATTCTCTTTGAGGATTACCAAGCGCTGCAATGCCGCTTGCTCATTCTGCAACGCTCGGGGGCAATTGCACGATCTTGCCGAAGAACCGGACATTCGAGAGCATATGCTGGCCGCGGCGGCTCGACAGGGAGGCGAACTCGTCAGTTTCACCGGTGGCGAACCCACTTTGGAGCCGGAGCTGGCCTACTGGATCGCAAGGGCCAAGACCCTCGGCTTTTCACGGGTGGAACTGCAAACCAACGGGGTGGCCCTGGCCGATCCTGGGCTCTTAGACAGCCTGATGGAAGCGGGTCTGGATCACATTTTGCTCAGTCTCCACGCGGGCACGAAAACGCTGCATGACGGCTTGTTGAAGCTACCCGGCGCCTTTGAGGCCGTATCCCGTGCCATGGAACTGGCCCGGAGCCACAAGCTGGCCGTCACGGTCAATTGCGTCATTCTTCGGGAAAACCTACAGGCCCTGGGAGGATTGTTGGAGCGCATGCATGAATGGCAGCTTGAACGGCTCATGCTCAGTTATGTCTCTCCCGATGCAGTGAGCGAGGCCGAGTTGAACAAACTCCCTCGCATTCAGGAGGTTGCCCAGGCCATGACCCAGGCCATCCATCGAGGTGCCGAACTGGGCATCACGGTGAGGATACCTGGTCTTTGTGGCCTGCCTGTCTGCACCTTGGATGCAAGCCTGATGTCGCATTTTGATGAGGCTCAAGACGAGCGACCGCCGCCCCGCATCCCGAGCCGGCGCTATGCCGAAAGATGCAAGGATTGTAGCCTCAAGCCCCGTTGCAGCGGTTTTTGGACACGTTATCTCGATCGCTTTGGCGACACAGAATTGTCTCCCAGATGATGCCTCAAAGCGATTTGTAAATTCTCCTGGTTGTGGTGAAAATCCAGCAGGTGGCGCACATGCTTGCGCAGGGCCAGCGCCGACATTCCTTCCTCTCGCATATGCCGCAGGTCTTCGAAGGCGCATCGCAAGAGCAACCAGGGCAGCAGCTTTCTTTCACTGGGATTCAGTGGCGCGTGGGCGTGGTATTGCCCCATAAAATGTATCCAGAGAGCCGGATCCGGCAGCTCGTCCCGATTGCGATAGGCCAGATAAGTCGCCGACTGCACCAGGTCCAATATTCGCGGCCCATGGCTGAGTTTCTCCAAATCAAAGCAGGCCAGGGTCCCGTCTGAGAGCAAGAGCGTATGGTCCCGGTT
>JAUVAM010000320.1 GCA_030591745.1 Deltaproteobacteria bacterium | reverse complement strand
GGACGCTCATTTCAACATGGCCCGCCTGATGCAGGGTCGCAACAAAGCCAGCACGGCGCGAAGCCACTACCTGGCCTACCTGAAGCTGGACGAGAAATCGGGATGGGCCGAGGCCGCTCGTCAGGGATTGAAAGAGCTGCGTTAGCTCTCTTTTCTCTTCCTCTTGGATTTTCTTCCACCAGCTGATATGCCATCGACAATTGAGGGAGCCTGGGGTCCATGGCAGAGCAGAGCAGCTTTGGGAAATTCGAACTGATTCGTAGGCTTGGCGGCGGCGGCATGGCTGAGGTCTTTCATGCCCGCCTGACCGGACCCGCGGGCTTCTCCAAAGATATCGCTCTCAAGCTCATTTTGGCCCACTTTTCCGACGATCCCGAGTTCGTACGCCTGTTTATTCGTGAGGCCACTTTGGCGGCTCGCCTGGATCACGGCAACATCGTGCGCATTCAGGAGTTCGACCAGGTCGATGGGCGCCATTACATCGCCATGGAGCTGGTGAATGGATTGGACCTGCGGAAATTGCAGATACTCTGCCGAGAGCAGGACAGGCCAATGCGGGTGGTCGAGGCCCTGCTCATCGGCGTGGAGGTTTGCCAGGGCTTGGCTTTCGCCCATGGGGAAATGGGTTCGTCGACCGATGCCATCATCCATCGCGACATCAGCCCCCACAACATCCTCGTTTCACGAGCGGGGGAAGTGAAAATTTCGGACTTCGGCATCGCCAAGATGGCCACGGCGGCGGGTGTTACGGAGACCGGCATGATTCGGGGTAAGACTGCTTATATGTCGCCGGAGCAGGCCATGGGGGAGGACTTAGACCCGCGCAGCGATTTGTTCAGTCTGGGCAGCGTCATCTGGGAAAGCCTGACTGGGCAGCGCCTGTTCACTGGCCCGAACGACATGCGGATCATTGAGCACATCAAAAGCATGTCCATCCGTCCGCCCTCCGCCTATAACCCGGACGTACCGCCGGAGGTGGATGCACTGGTCATGGCGGCCCTCGAGCGAGATCCCGGCAGGCGGGTGGCTTCCGCCTCGGCTTTGGCCCGACAACTGGGATCCGCACTCATCAAGCAGCCCGGCGTAGACAGGGCCTCGACCTTGAGCAACTTGCTTCGGTCGGTGGAGCGAAAAGGGGGAGGCCGCCAAACAGCGGAGATGCCTGCCTCGCCGGCTTCGCCGCTGAATCAGCCGGAGCTTGTTTCCTCAGACACCGAGGAGTCGACCCTCAAAGAAGCAGTCTCGGGGGTAGATAATTCCCTGTTCGGCTCTTGGCCTATTCGCTTCGGCTTATTGGGCTTCCTGTTTTTGGCAGGGTTTTTGGGTTTGTGGTTCGGCTTCGCTGACTCCACGCCCGTTCAGGAACCCGCCAGTCCCTTGGCTGATGCAGGGACCGCCGTCGATGGGGGAGTACCTGTCGATGATGCATCTCTTGGGGTGGACGCTCTTGGGGTGGACGGGGGTCTGGACGGGATGGACGGGGGTCTGGACGGGATGGACGGGGATGCTGGAAGGGCAGGGGACTTGCGGGACGCAGGCAGCTCTGATGCAGGCATGACGACGGAAGCCAAAAAGCCCAAGGTTCTATCTTATGGTTATTTGGATTTGAACTGCATCCCCTGGGCCCAGGTTTACCTCAAAGGCCGATTGCTCGGGGAGACGCCTTTAGAGAAACACCGGCTGCCAACTGGAACCCATCGTCTTTTGCTAAAGAATGCCAGCATGAAACGCCGGCGTACGGTCAAGGTGCAAATACGGCCAGGCAAACGAACGCGCCGGACGATTGATCTGAGATGAAGACCTCAGTGGTGGTGTCGGCCCTTGGGCTTTTTCTTGTTGGCCTTGGCTCCCCTTTTTATCAACAGATGCAATAAGCGCTTGTTTGGCTCTTCCGCGATCTGGGCATAGTCCAGTGGCGTGGATCCATCATCGGTTTCCGCGTTGATCTCGGCTCCTCGTTTCAGCAGAAATTTGCTCAAGGCGAGGTCGGATCGGATGCAGGTCATATGCAGAGCGGTCTTGTTGTCCTGTGCGCGGCTTGCGATGTCGGCACCTCGTTTGAGCAACATGTCGACCATGTCCAGATTACATTCGCTTGCGGCATGAAGGAGAGGAAGCAAGCCCGCCGCCGGCCGATCAATCTCGGCTCCCTTCTCCAGGATGATTTTGACCGTAGCTGCGTCTGTTTTTACGATGGCCAACTGCAAAACCGAACTGCTTCGATTGTCCCGTGCGTTGGGGTCGGCACCTTGTTGGAGCAAGAGTCTGGCCGTTTTGCCGTTTAATCCATCCAGGGCTTCCATCAGCGGGGTGCGGCCTCTTCTGGATCGCTTCTCGATATTCGCTCCATGCGCTAACAGAATGCCCACCACTTGGGTCTTCCCCTCCATGGCGGCCACATGCAAGGGCGTGTGGCCTCTTTTGTCTCGGCTGTCTACGACGGCTCCAGCCTTGAGCAAGGCCTTGACCACCTTGACATGGCCTTCGGCGGCCGCCAAAAGCAAGGCCCTGTCGCCTTCATTGTTCTCGTATTGGACCCTGGCCCGGCGCTTGAGCAGATAGGCCACCACTTTGCGATGGCCACCGACGGCGGCGAGGTGCAGGGGCGTATTGCCCTCCTCGTCTGCGATGTTCGGATCACAGGAGATCGGACACAGCCTCACCGTCCGTTTGTAGTCTCCCCGTGTTGCGGCCTTGAGTAAGGCGAATGCTTCTTTCGTGGTTGGTTTGCTCGGTCCAGGAATCGCTACGCTTTCTGGCAAGACCAAATTCGGATCCATATCATCAACGGGTTTTGGGTCCTGCTTCTGGGTCGTAGCTGGCTGGGTGGCCGGCTTCGGGTTGGGCTTGGGCCTTTCCATTGGCGATACCAGCACCGGGGGGGGCTTCCTGGTGCCCAATTCATCGCAGCCGAAAAGACTCATCGCAATGCAGAGGGTCAAAAACAGACTGGAAATTTGGTTCATGGCTAGGCTCCTCGACGAATCATAGCCCCTGTTGACCTGCCTGCCAAGGACCCAGAAGGAGGGGTCCTATTTTTTTTGCACTCCCCTGTCGATTTCACTTGACAAGATACATTCAAAATAATACACAGAGACCACAAACGAGAAAAGCAGAAGATGAAAATACAAACGACAGAATAAAACACTGAGAAGAATATATTCAAAATATGTTCCATGAGCCGACAAATCAAGGGTTGTTCGATGCCGCCGGGTTGGCGGAGGTCGAGGGCGTTTTCCCTGATGGGGTGAGCGCTCAGCAGGTCATTTCCTTGTTTCAGGAACGTGGCATCAAGATGTCCGAAGCTACTTTTCGAAAGTACGTGCAGCTTGGACTTTTGCCGACATCAAGGCGGGTGGGGCGCAAGGGGAAGCATCGCGGATCTCGTGGTGTCTATCCGATCGTTGTCGTTCGAAGAATCAACCTGATTAAGCGTTTGATGAATGAGGGAAGGACGCTTGAGGAAATCTTGGATGGGTTTGTGTCTCCGCAAAACGACGTGGAGCAACTGTCCGAGGCGATGGAGGGATTGGTGCAGGGCCTGGAGGACCGGTTGCTACGTTTGGCGGCTGCCGGACAGGATGCGAAGGCCTTGGCCAGGGAGACGGAGAAAGTTCGCAAGGCGGCCCGTTTACTGGTGGGTCGCATTGAAAGATTAAGTAGTCGAATCACGGTCGCAGTTTCCAACATCCAAGAAGAAGAGTGAGGAGGGAAATCATGAGGCAGGCCATCGAGGAGAAGAGGAAGGGAAAGCGCAGGTCCAAGACCATCGCCCGAAAGCAGATGGTTCGTGAGAGGAAGAATCTGCAGATCGATCCCGAATTGTTGAGTTTGGCGGAGGAGATTCGCCCCAGGACCCGAAGCGAGTGCCTGAACACCCAGCGGCCTTGTTTGTTTGTGTCCTGCAAGCATCATCTGTATCTGGACGTCAATCCGGAGACAGGCTCCATCAAGCTGAATTTCCCTGACAAGGAAGTCTGGGAGCTTCAGGAGACCTGTGCTTTGGACGTAGCGGAGCGGGGTGGTATGACGCTGGAGGAGGTTGGTGAAATTCTGAACCTCACCAGGGAAAGAATTCGTCAGGTGGAAGCAGCTGGACTGCAAAAGCTGCTCGAACTTGAGGGGCAGTCGGATTTGAAGGATTTGCTCGCCTGAGTTGGAGAATCAGGGTAGATTAACTGGTTCTTGTGAACCGGTAGGTGTTTTAGGGCCGGAGTTTCAGGGCCCTGCGTGGAATTGGTGATCATGGGTCGATGCCTTGTGCACAGCTATCAGCCGACGGCCCTGGTATCCCTTGGCAAGGACTGGGTGGCCCGAGGTCAGGAATTGATGGCCTTCGGGGAGACCGCGCGGGTCTTGACGGATGCCGGGGTTCCCTTGGCGAGGCCGCCTGCGTATGCCGCGACGGGAGGCGCAGAGGATGATGCTGTGCTTAAGCTACTGCATCCGCGCATCCAGGGGGCTTTGCTGGGTCGGTGGGGGGATTTGGCTCACCGTGAAAGGCTGGAGCTTCAAGGGCTTCGGCGGATTGATGTGCTTGTGATGGATTTGCCTGAGCGCATCGATTTCGAGGCCCCGAATTCTGAAGACCTGGCTGCGGCTTTGTTGTTGCGCGCGGCTGCATGGAATCACCGATGGGTGCTTCCGGTCTGCGATCTCGATGACCTGGAGGAAGTGCTGAATCGTTGGGACGAAAGGGCGGATTTTGATCGTCTTTTCAGCGAGCGTATGGCGGCCAAGGCTCTTATGACGGTGGGTCGCTTGGACTCCAGCTTGACGCCCGGCTGGCAGCGTGAGCTTGATGAGGGTGCTCCTGAAAGCTGGGTTGTGCAAACCAGGCGTTCTGATGAAGTTGAGCTGAAGGGCAGGGGAGGCTGGCGTTTTGGTCTTTACGCAGCCAAGACGGAGCAAAGCCAAGAGCTAATTCAGCATTCGGGCCCGCCGGTCACGCCTCGAGTGTTAATGGATGCCGACCTCGCAGTTGGTTGTCTTTCGGGCATGGAGGCGCCCGCGATTCTATTGGCTCACAATGGTGGTTTGTGTGGTTTCGAGCGTGTCACTGAGGGCATGAGCATGGGGGACGGATTCTCCCTCGCCCGGCGATCGGATCCTCGAGGTGCTTTCGGGTCGGTGGTTGGTTTGAACCGGGAAGTCGATTCTGCCTTGGCGAAGGCCCTGGGGGCGGCCTTCATCGAGGCCGTGGTGGCACCGGTTTTTTCGGCTGAAGCCAGGGCGGAACTTGGAAGAACCCGCATTCGTTTGCTGCAAACGCCCATGGATGAGGTCGCGTCTTCGGCCATGGCTTGTCGCTCTACCCGTTGGGGCATGATGCTTGGTTGGCCGGGTGGGGGAGTTGATCCAGAGGTGGAACTGCTTAGCCGGAGACAAGCTGAGCCTGATGAGCTTGAAGCCTTGGCTTTGGCTTGGCGTTTGGTTCGCCAGTTGCCTGGTTTGGCTCTTGT
>JAUVAM010000271.1 GCA_030591745.1 Deltaproteobacteria bacterium | reverse complement strand
GGCGGCTTCCAGTCCTACCAAACCCAGCGAGATGAATGGCGGCGCTTTTTGGTGAGCGACGTATGGGCCGGTAAGGCAGGTGCCGCGACCGAAGCCAGTGCCTTTAAATACAACCTGGAACTCATCGCTTCGGGCGAGGCCAACTTCTCAAGCAGCGGTGATGGATGGAGCCACACAGAACAAATTGTGCCCGATCTGCGCCTGGGCCTGGGCACGATTCTGGATGGCGGCCGCAGTTTGGACGCCTCGGTGCGCCTGGACTTCGGCGACGCCACCACCTCGGGCATCCGGGAGTACGACGCCGAGTTGCGCCTGAAGGGCACGGCAGAAGACAGCCTGCGCGAGCTGGTCTTGTCGGATGAATTGCGATTGCACGATCAAGAAGACGCCCACGATCTCATCGACGACGCCTGGCTTGAGGGCCTTGGGATCACCCAGGGCCTGGGCGATCGCAGCGGAAGAACGCGAGATCCCGTGGAACTGCAAATCGAGGCAGGTCTGCGTCGCGGCGCGAGAGCCCGGGAGTTCTTTCGCGGCTCGATCGACCACAGTTACCCATTGGCCCATGCTTACGTCACACCCCGCTCCGAGGTGGTCAAGGTCGACGGCATGATCCTGGACCGGGACATGGATTACATCATCACCCACACCACCGGCATGTTGACTGTCTTGAACCCGGACCGGGTCAACGCCTTGAGCCTCATCGCGATCACCTACACCTACGAGCAGATCCCGCGCAAATCCACGGCCTCCAGCTCCATCCTGGAAATGCTGCCCTGGGACGACGAGCTGGGCAGCTTCAAGCGCTCGGGCTCGACCACCTATGTCACCGACGAGAGCGGTCTCTACGCCCAGATCAACGGTGCCGCGCCCAAGTATCTGGATCGGGGTTGGGTGGAGAGCGTCTTTCAGGACTATGCCCAGGGCTCCACCACCTTGGCCCTGCAGGTCCATGACATGGGCACGACCGAGCAGGCCTTGGAGATCTTCGACTACGACCGGCCCATCAGCTACGTGGTGCTCTGGGACGAGCCCGATTCCACCGCGCTCCTGGACGAGAGCCTGCCCTCCGGCTACGCGGTCAAGATGCGCATGGAGCGCTACTACGTCGAGTTGAGCATCGACGAAAAAAACAAGTCGGCCGAAATCCTCGTCGGGCTCTTCGCCCAGTCGGTGCGCACCAAAAGCGATTTGGCCGGCACGATACAAAGCGAACTCAGGCCGATCCTGGGCCGGGTGCGGGTCGGCTTGAACCCCTCGGATCACATGGGCATCGGAACGAGCTACATGGGCGGCCAGGATCTCAGGGATCCCGTGGTGATGGCCGCGGGCGGGGTCAGCCCGAATCGCATGCAGCTTATGGCGCTCGATGCCTGGAGCCGTCACCGCCTGGGCTCGGGCTCTTTGGGTGGCGAGCTGGGTAGCTTTTTCCAAGTGGCCCGCTCCAAACTTCAACCCTTCGACACCGAGGAGAGAAGCGGTCACGCGGCCTCGGGCAACATCATCTACAGCTCGGAGGCTTTGAACCTGCGCCTGGACGGAGAAGTGCACTCACAAAACTTCGACGCCATGGGCAGCCGGGATACGGCCTTGGGTACCTTCGCCGGAGACCTGCGCGCCGACATGACCTTGAACCCGGTGCGCTGGCTAAGTTTGCGTGTCTTGTACGACCACGAGCGCAGCACCTTGGCCCCGGAACTCAAGGCAGACGCCGAAGACCGAAGCGCAGGCGTCAACGAAAACCTCTTGGCCAAACTCAGCTTCATGCGCCGCGCGTGGCCCACCTTGTGGGTTTTGGCCGGACGCAGCGTCTTGTCCGGCGGGGGACACACCGACGAGAAACTGCGCTTCGCCGGTCACTTCGACTACGACCTGGCCAAGGGCTTTTTGTCGGCCCTGGGCATGAAAAAACTGGCCATCAAGGCCTACATGGATCACAGCGCCAACGACACCCAGGTGCTCATCGTGCCCGAAGACGAAGCCGATCAACTCATCGGCCGGCGACGCTGGCTTTTTCTTGGCTCGTCTCCGGGCATGGCCCAAAACATGCGCTTTGAACTCAAGTTCGCGCCCACGGCCACCGAGGATGCCTACGCCCGCTTCGAGCGAAAAATCTTCGAGCCGGACAAGGAAGTGGCCGAGGCGGCCTTGACGGCCGGCACCAACCCGGCCACCTTCCCTTTGGAAAACTGGGAACTCATCGCCGGCGCGGCCAGCCGCGTCGTGCCGGGCCTGGTGCCCACCTTCAACGGAAAAATGACCTACCGGGATGGGGCCGATGCTTCGGGCGCCGGCAGCGAGCAGGCCAACGCCATCCTGGCCGGCAAGCTCGACTTGTTCCCCGGTCGCTGGATCGAGGCTTTGGACTCCACCCTGCTCAGCGTGGGCTATGGCTTCACCAACTCGGAAGAAGCCAGCTACTCCTTGAGCGATCCCGAAAGTCGGTTCAAAGAAGCCCACCTGATCAAGGATCAAGTGGAGATCCGCGCCGCCTACGGTCGCTACGACGATTTTTTCCGCATCGAAAGCCAGGCCAAGTGGTGGAAGGTTCGCGAGGTCTTAGAGGGCGAAGACTTCCACTCGGACACGGAGCAATATTTTGAGGTGCTCAACCGCATCACCTTCAGGCCCATCTACACCTCGCCCATCACCTTGCGCGCGGACGTAGCGCGCTTGCAGCAGTTCAACCCCCTGCTCGAAGGCGGCGACGGCTTGGGCCGACTCTTGAAGCTGAGCCCCAGCCTGGAATGGGAGCGGCGCTGGAGCCAGAACCTGGTTACCAAGATTCGCATGGAGACACCTTTCCGCTTGCTCTCCGACGCCTACGACGATCTGCGCGAAACCAGTCTGAATTACCAGGAATGGGCTCTGAGGCCATGGGCTGAAATCCGGCTGCGTCTGAAGGACATGGCCATGGGCAGCTTGCTGCGTCTGGCCTATCGGGGTTATTTCCAATGGACCCAACCCTTTGATACCGGGGAACCCGGGACCTCGGGTGCCGAACAGGCCTGGGAGCTGTATTCCAGCCTCTGGCTGGACTGGGAAAAACCGGGCAAATTTATCATTCGCTTGGGCCTGATTCACCTGTATCATGCCTGTGTTGATCTGGATCTGCCCGATGCCCAAGCCAACTCGGAATGTTTGTCCAGCCACAGCATCCAGCCCAACCTGAAAGCCATCATTCGCTTCTAAGCCGCCACGAGGGCCTCATGCAATCCATCATCCGCAACCAACTACAACACGAACACCACCTGGTGGCCGTGCTGGATCCCGCGCTTGACTTCATCGCCGTCAACGAAGCCTATGCCCAGGCCGACGACAAAACCCCCGACTTCTTTGTCGGAAAAAATCACTTTGCGCTCTACCCCAACGAAGGCAACCAGAAGATATTCCAAAATGTACTAAAAAGCGCCCAGCCCCACTACGAGTCAGCCAAGTCCTTCGACTACGAGTCAGCACCAAAGCGCGGCACCAGTTATTGGGATTGGAGCCTCCTGCCCATCAAGGACGAAGGCGACCTTGTCACGGGCCTGCTCTTCACCCTGGAAGACGTGAGCGACCGCGTGCAGGCCGAGCAGCACCAGAAGGCCCTGCAGGGCCAGCTCCAGCAAGCCCAAAAGCTTGAGGCCATCGGCCAATTGGCTGGCGGCATCGCCCACGATTTCAACAATCTTCTGGCCGTGATCCTGGGCAACGCCGATCTGGCTCGCCTGGAGCTGAAACACGATCATCCGGTCCACGAGGACCTGAAAGAAATCTCTTTGGCCGCGGAACAGGCCCGGGATCTGACCACGCGCATGCTGGCCTTCGCCCGGCGTCAGACACCCCAAAAACGAGAAACCCAAGCCTGCAGACTCGTGGAAGACACCGCCTCCATGCTGAGGCGGTCTTTGGCCAAAAACATCCAGCTCACGCTTCAGCACCATAAAGACAGCATCCTGTCGGTCGATCGCAACCAGATCATCCAGGCCACGCTCAATATTTGTCACAACGCCGCCGATGCCATGCCCGAGGGCGGCAAGCTGTTTGTCAGTTGCGACGTAGCTAACTTTTCCAACCAAGCCTGTCCCCGCTGCAACCAGCCCATGCTCGGCGACTTCTGTCAGATCCTTATCCGCGACACGGGCCACGGCATTCCTCATGAACACTTGGACAGAATCATCGAACCCTTCTTCACCACCAAGGACATCGGCTCGGGTACGGGCCTGGGCCTCTCGGCCACCCACGGCATCGTGCTCAGCCATGGCGGTCACCTGCACATTGAAAGCGAACCGGGCGAAGGCACCATCGTGACCATCCTGCTGCCGATGATGGAAGCGCTCGCATCAAAACCTGAAATCTCGATCACCCCCGTCCCCTCCGTGAGAACACTCAAGGTGCTGGTCGTGGACGATGAACCCCAGGTGCTCCGGATGTCATGCAAAATGCTTGAGATGGACGGTCATGAAACCGCGCCGGCAAAAAACGGCGAGCAGGCCCTTGCGCTCTTTGCGGCCGCGCCCAAAAATTTCGACATGGTCTTGCTGGACATGATGATGCCCGACATGGACGGCCTACAAGTCTTCGCCGAAATGAAGAAAATTCACCCCGAAGTCAAAGCCATCTTGGCCTCCGGCTTCTGCCTGGATGAGCAGCTCGAAGACATCTTGGCGCAGGGTCTCTTGAGCTTCGTGCAAAAGCCCTTCAGCTACGATCAACTCATGGCGGCCGTGGCCGAGGCCCTGAAAGAATAATTCTGAAAGACCAGGCGGGGTCGTTCTTACTATTTTCTTCTTACTTCTTCCCTCATCCTTAAACGAAACCCTTCCAACTCCTGACCGATGGCGGCCTGGGTTTCGCGCATGATTTTCTTCGGCACGAGAGTATTCATGTCGAAATCCAGGGGATAGAGCTTGAGGCTCTTGTAGTCGCCCACCACGAGATGCTTTCCATCCGGCGAGAAATCAATCGCCATCGCCCCGGATGCGGCTTGCAGTTCCAAAAGCATCTCCCCAAGCGCGACAGACCAAATCAAAACCATTCTATCCTCTCCGACAGAGGCTAAGAGCTTGCCATCGGGAGAAAAAGTAACGCGGTTGACCGATTGGCGGTGGTGACGCAGCTTCTTGATTGGCAAACCCGTCGACAAGTCCCAGATGATGATGACTCGATCCTTGCCGCTTGTAGCCAAAAGCTTGCCGTCCGGCGAAAAGCTGACCCCGCTGACCCAATCGCTGTGCCCCTTGAGCACCCGCAGCTCTTCACCACTATTTGCGTTCCACAGGCGCGCGGTCTTGTCGCGGGAAGCCGTGGCCACCATGCGGCCATCCAGAGAAAACGCAACGCCCTGCACGGCATCGCCGTGACCTTGCAGAGTCAGCACAGGTCGTCCCGATTCCACATCGAAAATGCGTACCTTGTGCTCATGTGACGCAGTGATCAATCGCTTCCCATCTGGAGAAAAACGCAGTTGATCTATCCATCGCGAGTGTGCTCTGAAATCATGCAGCTTCTCGCCCGAAGCGGCATCCCAGATATATAGCCAACCCTCGACGTCGCCCGCCGCCACCTTGTCGCCCTTTGGGGAAAAAGCGGCGGTCAAGCAACCCGCACGCAACCCACCAAAGACATGCATGGGCTTATGCTGGGCCAGATCCCACAAGATGGCTCGCCTGTCCCAACCCGCCGAAAACATGCGTCGCCCCGCTGGCCCATGCTGCACAGCGTAAACCCAGTCCGAATGCCCCTCCAGGGTGCGCATCAAGCGCTCGCTCTTCAAGCGCCAGACTTTCACCATTCTGTCCATGCCGGCGGTGGCAATATGTTCGCCGTCGGGGGCCATGCGCAAGGATATCACCGCATCCCGATGGCCCTCCAGGCTGTAAACCAACTTGCTGCTAAGCACGTCAAACAGACGAAAGCTTCGATCAGAACCGGCAGAGCTCAACAAGCGCCCATCCGGCGAAAAATCCAAATCGTAAACCGCATCTTTGTGGCCTTCCAATAATCTCTTTTGCTCACCACTGAGGGGATCAAAAAGACGGATCCGGCTGTCGTAACAAGCCGTGGCCAAGATCCTGCCGTCCGGCGAAAACTTCACCGCATAGATCGCATCATCAT
>JAUVAM010000403.1 GCA_030591745.1 Deltaproteobacteria bacterium | reverse complement strand
TTGGCGGGGGAAGCGGATCTTTTGGCCGCTCTCGGAGAGCAGATGGGCGTGCCGGCCGTGGATCTGTCCAGGTCGATCATTCCCTTGGCCTTATTGGACCTGGTCCCCGAGCATGTCGCACAATCGGCCAACCTGTTGCCCATCGGTCGGGAGGGAGATCGCATCCAGTTGGCCATGTCCAACCCCAATGATCGGCAGACCGTAGATGAGGTGCAATTCGTCACAGGCTTGAAGGCAGAACCTTATGTCTGCATCGAGGCCAGGATAAAGACCGTGGTTCAGCAGGCCTACGAAATGCGAAAACGCGACAAGGAACTCGTCTTTTTTCGGGGCGAGCAGGCCCAGTTTCCCGACGGGCAGACCCTGGAAAACGGTTACCTCGAGATTGTCTCGGAGTCTTTGCCCGAGCCGGACGTGATCATCGAGCCGGACGAAGAGATTTTGGTGGTGGAGGTCAGCACCGACACCGAAGTGCTTGAGGAGATGGCCTCCGCCGCTTCGGCTGCCGACGGTCCCATGATCCTGGTGGTGGACGACGAGCCGGATATTGTGCGCATGCTGCAAAAGACCCTGGAGAAAGAGGGTTTTCGGGTTGTAACCGCCACTCGAGGTCTGGAGGCCCTGCAGGCAGTCAAGCAGCATGCACCGCAGCTGGTCTTGCTGGATGCCATGTTGCCCGAAATTCATGGCTTTGAAATTTGCAAGAAGATCAAAACCAGCAAGCGTTATGGTCAGATCCCTGTGATCATGATCAGCGCCGTTTACCGTGGCTGGCGTTACGCTCAGGATGCCAAAGATGCTTACGGCGCCGACGACTTTTTTGAAAAGCCTTTCCGTCTGGTGCCCTTGATGCGCCGTATCCGAGAATTGCTTAACGCGGGACCGGCTTCGAGCTTGCAGGCGGAGACGGATCCGGATGCAGCCAACGCGGCCTACCAAAAGGGCGTATCCCTTTACCAGGAGAAGAAATACGAAGAGGCGGAGGCGGCTTTGCGTGAGGCGGCCACCCTGGATCCATTCAGCGCCAATGTGCACTACGCCATGGCCAATGTGCTTCTGGCTCAGAATCGAATTTACGAAGCCATGCGGGCCTATGAGCAAACAGTGGAACTCAAGCCGGACCTTTTTGTGCCACTAAGAAATTTAGCGATTTTGTATCAGAAAAAGGGCTTTCGTAACAAGGCCATGGAGATGTGGGAGCGAGCCCTGCGCTATTGCCCAGAGGGGGAACGGGAGCAGGTCAAGGAGCAGCTAATCAAGTTGTTGTAGCGGCGCCACGATCGGGTATCGGGATGCGGTTTTCATGCAAGAAATGCAAAGCCCAGTATAACATCGCGGACGATCGGGTCCGGGGTAAGGTGCTCAAGATCCGTTGCAAGCATTGTGGGAAGGCCCTCATTGTACGCGGCCCACCCGAACCCACCAGCAAGGCAGCCGCGCATCCGCCGATTCTCAAAAAAGAGGCCGAACAAGAGTGGCATTATGGGCTTGATGGGGAGGATAACGGGCCGGTTGCGCTTGCGTCCCTGCGTTCCATGATCGGATCTGGAGAGGTGTCGGAGGAGGCCTTCGTCTGGCGGGAGGGCTTAGACGATTGGATGCCCGTTGAAGAAGTACCCGAGTTGAAGGACTTCTTGCCTTCGCTTCGTCACCAGGCCGAGGCGCCCAGGCCCAAGCAAGGAAAGTCCCCCGAACGGCGTGTGGTAGCCCGCAAGGTGGAAGAAAGCGATCAAGGTCGACAGGATGTCGTGGCCAAGATCATGCGAAAACGGGCGGCTGTCCGGGTGGACCGCCACGCGGGTCGTATCGCCGAACATTTTTTTGATGACGGTGAGAATCTGAGTGATGTGGGCGAACTCATGCCCACCGAAACCGCAGAAGATCGAGCGGCGAGAGAGACTGCTGAGCGATTAAACATTGAGTCCATCGATGATGAGCATGCCTTGATGCAGACTGATCCCGAGGCCATTGCGGCCAGGCGGGCAGCCGAGGATCGCTCATCCATTTCCGTGGTGATCCGACAGCAGGCCAAGGTGGTTTCCAAGGGTAAGCGCCTGGGGGTGGCGCTGGCTTCGGTGGCCGCGGTTTTGCTTTTGATGGTCGGCCTGGTGGTCTTGGCCTTTCAGCAAGATTGGGTAGCCAGTCCTGTCAACTGGTTTGCGGGAGGTGATGGGTCGGGGCAGGGCATGGGCGGTTTGGGTCAGCTTGACAGTGAGGACATTGGGGACTCTTCCGGCGTTCGCAAGTCGATTTGGGATGTGGAGAAGAAGCGCCAAGCGGCGGCCAAAAACTCGGGGGGAAGGCGCCATGTGGGCCTCCTGCCAAGCCCAAGCGATCTGGGTCTGGATAAGCCCGTTTTGAATGAGCAGGAAAAGCAGCTGCTGGCATTTTACCACCAGCAGGCAGACGCCAAAAGGGAAGTCGCGCCCCGTAACACGGTCGCGGATTTGGCAAGCCCCGTGGGCATCGACATGGGCACCGGCGTAAGTAGCTTGCTGGACCTGCCGGGGATGCATGGATCCAAGGCCGAGGTGGCGCCGGTGGCCCCCGAGAATTTGGCCAAGTCCAATCGTTTAACCGAGGCCCAGATAAACTTTGTGATCCGGCGTTACAAGATGCAGATCAAAAAATGCTTGGACCATCAGCTCAAGCGGGACGCAAGAATATCCGGCAAGATGCTCGTCGGCGTGATTGTCAAGCCTTCGGGTAAGGTCGGCGATGTGCGCATTCACACGGAGAAGTTCAGGGGCACCTACCTGGAAGAATGCATGCTCAAGAGGGTCAAGACTTGGAGATTCCCCGCCTTCACGGGAGAGGCTTACGAGGTGACCTTCCCCTTGTTGCTCTCGGCACAAGAAAGTTATTGAAACCTAAAGTTCAACCCTTCGATTGAAGGATTTGAGATCCAGCAACTCGAAGGCTTGTTCCTTGCGAGCATCGGATTTGCGTTCCAGGACTGGACTCATGGATTCGATGCGGTAAGTGCGGTAGGAGGCTTGCTTGCTTCCTGAGAGCTTGCGTGTGAGGACTTCTTCCCGGATGAGGGATGGGTAAACCAGGTAGGATTCCAGCACCGCCTGAAAGGCCACCAGCACCTCTGCTTGCTTGTCCCGTCTTTTTTCCAACTCCACCAGGTTGGACTTGCGGCCCAAGGTGATTTCGTTGAACAGGTAAATCAGTCCGTTGAAGTAACCTGCGCGGCCTGGTGGGGTCAGACGGCGAAAGTCCTTGGTGCCTCGGTAGCGGTTGATCTCTTTTTCCAAAAAGGCGATCATTTCTTCGCCCAAAAACTCATGCTGGATGAATTCGATGTCTTCGAGGATCTGGTAAAGCGCCGCCACTTTGGGCTTGTTCAGGAATTTGACTTCGATGAGGCGTCGTTCCTCCGTGTTGAATCCCGGGCGACTGAATTTCTCTTCGAGGGCTTGTAGGAAGAAGATGTTTTTGAAGCCCGTGCCGTAGAGGCGCTTGGGGATGGAGAAACCAAGGTCCCGATCCATGTCCCGCGTGTTGTTGAGCCTGTCTAGGATTTTGGCCAGGATTTCGCGGAAGGCGTTTCGCCGAACCTCTTCTTTGGCGCTGAATGAGCCTAAGGTCGTGTCGTAGAAGGTGTTGACGCCCTCGACGTACTCACCCAGCAACTCGCCCGCATTTTCATAAACCAGATCCAGTTGGCTCAGCAAGGCTGCGCTGCCGATGCTGTCGATCTCCGCATCCGGTTTGGGGTACAGCAGATCCTTGAGATAGGAATAGTAGCTTGAGTCACGGCGGCGACTCAGAGCCGCAAGGATGTCCATGATGGAATGCAGGGTTTCGTAATAGCGGTGCGGGTAGGGGAAGAAACGGATGTGGTCGTAGAGGGCCAGACCGATCTCGAAGAAGATGCCTGAGGCCCTGTCGTTGTATGTCTCGATGTTTTTCTGGATGATTTTGTGTCTGAGTATGACCGGCACTTGCTTCATCTTTTTGCCGCAGCAGTCACCATAGATGGGGTCTGTCAGTTCGTCGTCGATCATCCGCTCCGTACAGATGTCGAGCATTTCCTCAAGCACATCGTGGAGCAGGGTGGGGATGATGGTGATCTCGCGCAGGCCGTTTTTGGCGGCACCTCGGGCGGCCTCGATGGAGTGGATGGCCGCCGCTCGCTTGGTTTTTCTCGGCACGTTGCGCATGATGCGACAGGTGAAATCCAGCGCTCGCATCATCAGGGAGGTGGCGTGCGCGCTGTGGTCACCCTCGCTGCCGGCCAGCATGTGGTTCGTCAACTCTCTGAGAATTTTCGTGTGGGTCGAGTTGATCGTGTAGTAGGTGTCCAGGGTTTTCAGTCGTTTGTTGTGCGATAAGCCTTCGATGTTCTGGCGTTTTTCGTTGCATCGCTTGTGGTAGCCCAGGGGGTCGGCGTCGATGGAATCGTAGATGCTGTCAAGTTGGCGGATTTTCTTGCTCAGTTGGTCGGCGATTCGGTTGAATTCCCGAACCTTTTCCTGCTCTTCCAGCAGAGCGTCGGAGAGGCTGACGAGGCGATCTTCCCCCATGCTGATGCTCAAATCCGCATAGCGGACAAAGCCTTCGCGCTGTTGTCTGTCGTAAAAGGGGATGATTCGGTTGGCTATGGATTCGTCCATCACCCAATCTTTCAAGTCCCGCCAATTTGAGTCTAAG
>JAUVAM010000212.1 GCA_030591745.1 Deltaproteobacteria bacterium | reverse complement strand
GAAAAGAAGTTCGCCACCTTGTCGGCTGTGCCCCGTGTGCAGGCCCTCCGAACTTTTAATCAGGGGATCTCGGTCGGCGGCAAATGGCCCAAGCCCGAGGCCTTGTCTGAGAACATGGAGCAATTGCTTGCGGCCGGCTATTGCGCTGATGCTGCCTTGATGGTTCAGTCGATGGTCATGATGGCTTCGTATAAGCGCGGGCCGGTGGAGCCCAAGAGCTTGGCTCTGAAGCTGCTCAAACGAGACGAGCATGTGCTGGGGCCTGCCTTGCGCGGTACGTTGGAATTGACCATGGCCCAATTGGCCTTCAAGGAAGACAGGCAGGGTGAGGGACTGGACTGGCTGGTGGCCGGTCTGAAGCATGGCCTTGGGCGCAGCCCCGTGGCGGAGCAGGCGGAACGGGATCTCTTTGCCATCAATTTGGCTCTGAAGCTTGGCAGGCATGAGCTTTCCGATAAGTTGTTGGACGAGGGCCTGCCCAGACTGATAGCCCTTCGGGGTTGGCAGGATCCCATGGTTTATCGCTATCAGGTCTTGCAAATGGCGGTGGCTGTGCTGATGGGCAAGTCTCCGGCGGCGGAGAAGGTGAAGACCCTGCACACAACTGGTGCGTCTTTGCATGGCGTGGAGAATCTTCTACAGTTCCTGCAGGCCTTGGATGTCGCGTTGTCCACTGGAGAAGACGCGACGATCCTGTGCAAGGACTTCTTGAAAATCATGTTGAAGGATGGATAAGGAGAACCCATGGAAGAATCTGCCAAGGTCAAATTGATTTCGTTGGCTGTGGTCTTGTTGGTGGCGGGGGCGGGCGCCTGGGTTTACATGTTCAACCAGGCTGAGGTGGAAAAGCCCAAGCCGGTTCCGGTGGTGGACGGGAAGCCGCAAGTGGAGCAGTCCGTGCCGGCCGCGATGCCGGCTCCGGCTCCGGTGGCGCCCAATCCGGTCGTGGTGCCTGCTGAAGGGCGACCGGATGATGCCCGAATCCGCGAACTTTCGGTGGGTCTGAGCGCCGAACCCGAGTGGGTGCATTGGCTGGCCACCGAGCATCTTTTGGACAAGTTCGTGGCCGCGGTGGAAAACGTCGCCAATGGTCAGAGCCCGCGCAAGCTGCTTCCCTTCTTGGCACCCGAAGGCCGATTTTTGGTCTTCGAAAGGGAGGGCAAAGAGTACCTGGATACCAAGGGCTACGCCCGTTACGATCGCCTGGCCCTGGCCCTCGCTTCTTTGGATACGACGGCTGCCGCCCGGGTGATGGGCAAGCTCATGCCATGGCTGGAGAAGGGCTACACCGAAATGGGAAGGCCGGAGCGCCGCTTCAAGCAAGCCCTGTCCGAGGCCGTACAACAACTCATCGATGTGCCCATCGTGGAGGCCGACATCGAACTCGCCCGCGAAGAGGTCAACCTGAAATTCGTGGACACGGAGCTTGAGGGCATGAGCGCGGCACAAAAACACCTGTTCCGCATGGGCCCCGACAACATCCGAAAGGTGCAAGCCAAGCTCGAAAAATTACGTGCGACCCTCGGTCTACCCCGACCCCAGTAGGGGATGAATGGCTGTTGACTGGAGTCAATCATGCAAGAACAAAACAAAGAACGAAAGATCAAGGGACGTGCATTTGTCTCGCTGCTCTGTTCTTGGTCCTTTCTGATCCTGGGTGTCACCGGTCTTGTCCTGTATATCGAACCTCATGGCAGAATTGCTTTCTGGAATGACTGGCGCTTTCTCGGCCTTGGTAAGGAAAACTGGGATGGTCTCCATATCATCTCTGGCTTCTTTTTCGTCATCGCGGGAGCGTTCCATGTTGGGTACAATTGGAAGTCACTGATCGGTCACCTCAGGATAAAGCTCACCCAGGGCATTAGACTGCGTATGGAATTGGTGCTCTCATTGGCGCTGGCGCTTTTCATCTCGGTAAGCGCACTGTGGCATATCCCGCCGATCGGCTACCTTCTTGACCTGAGTGAGTACATCAAGGGCTCATGGGTACAAGAATCAGCACCGAACGAACATGCGGAAATGCACTCACTGAAGTCGTTTTGTGAAAAGACACGAATCGATCTTGATGAAGCTCTCAATAAGTTGAACGAAATGAACGTGGTTGTTACATCGTCCGAAGAGAATATCCAGTCAATCGCGAAAAACAACAAGCTCCAGCCGGCGGTTCTCTTACTCATGTTGAAAGAGGTTCAACGCCCTGGAAGAATGAGAAATAGAAGAGGTGGACATCAAGGGCGGGGCAGGAACCGCAGGAACTGGTAACACGACACTTGATACTTATTTTCCAATGTTGATTTTGTATGGGAAGTGTTTTTTTGCGTAGTGATGCGGCAGGAGTTCTTCTTTTTCTTTGTCACTCAGTTTTACGATTTGGCTCGTGAGTGTTCCGTCCGGCCCGATGTCTTGTTTCCATGTGCTTTCGTCGTCATGAAGGACAATGGATATTTTCTTGTCGCGAACAACAAAACGGAGCTCTGGTGAATAGTAGTCCTTGGTCTTTTTGTCGATGGTGGAACGCTTGCATTTCATGTCCTGGGTTGAGCAATGAGCAAAATGCAGGCTGGCGGACAGTTTGTAGCTAGTGTCTTCCGGCTTGTCTCGCAATTCTTTTCCGTCGATCCATGTGGCAAGCATGGACTGGCCCGAGAAATGAACGTCCATTCCCTTGGCATGATACCAACCTGCTTCTGTTTCATTTGGGAAGATGTTCTTGAAGGTTTGTGTTTTGTTCCCCTCGATGTTGTGCCTCACAAGGTTGATGCCCCATTTGCCTGAATAAAAATCCTCCGGTTTTTGGCGGAGGACAAGGTAGATGTCTCCAGCCTCGTATGAAGTGGCCATGACCCTGTCTCGAACTACAGGCGGTTTTTTTATGGAATAGAATTTTTGTTTGTCCCCGATGGTTTTTCCATCCAACCCAAATTTTTGAAAATAGAAATCGCGATACACGACGTAGACAGCCACGAATCCCGTCTCTGTCGCAAAAATTGAAAAGATATATCCCAGGCTCTGTTCTCCGGTGTCGAATTTTTCAAAGAGGATGGGTTCTTCGACAAGAGGTGAAAGGTCTTTATCCAGAAGGCTGAAATAGTAAAACCGCTTGCTATCGGTGATCGCCCCGGGCGGAGGGAATGAAATCTTCTTGTAGTCGTGGATGCTAAAGATGATGGCCCATTTGTCATCCTTGAAGGCCGTGTCGCGCATGGACCCTCTGGGCGTTGGGTAGGTGATCTTGACGGCTTTTGTCCCATCGGAAGCCGTCTCAATTTTCAGGCTGGGCTTGGGGTAGCAGCAGGAAAACAATCCCAACAGAGAAGCGACAAGACTCGTCAGTAGCATGATCTTGGATCCCATTCAGTACTTCCTGGGAGGCTTGAGCTCAGGGGTCTGAGAGAGTTTTTTGTATAAATAGTTTGTGTTGTATCCGCGAAGGAGTTGGATCGCGCCTGTTGGGCAGGCTGCACGGCAATCGCCGCAGGTCATGCAGAGGCTCACCCCAGGGGCCGACTCGATCAATCGAGGCAGCTTTAACTTGCCGAGGGCGCGTTTCTCCATGACCAGCCCACGGGCGGGACAGATGTCGGCACAAACGCCACAGCCATGGCATAAGTTCGGATCGAACTCGATTTGACCCGAACTCACATGCGCTTCGGAGAAATAATTTGGGATCCGCATTCGGTCACCGAATCGTAGATTGGCGACCTTCAGGCCCTCGTCTTCGGTTCGTTTGCCGGCTTTGTCGAACCATTCCACGACCTGCGCCTCGCGCTCCACCGGGCCGTCGAAGGGACGCTTGGGCCAGCCGAGAATCAGGCAGTCGGATAATTCATAGGGGTATTTTACATTGAAGAATTTTCTCCACTTGCGCATCTTCATCGTGACGGTGATCATCCCGATCCAGCAGGTGCCAAGGCCCAGGCTGTGGGCCGCGATGACCATGTTCTGCCCGCAAATGCCGAGATCCAAAGGCGGCGTGCCCACGCCTCGTTTGTCGCTGAGCAACAAGATCATGACCGGCGCGCCATGATAGACGGGCGCTTTGTCCTCGGCGATTTGCCGCATCAAGTTGTAGGGTATTGGATGCAATTGCGTTGGCATAAACCGGGTGATGAACTTGATCAGGGGCTTGAGCAGCCACCTGCGCCAGGCGCTTTTTTGGTAGTCCAAAAACTTCATCAGGAAACGGGTTTTTTTCTGGGTGTCGCGCTCCATTTGCTCGAGCAGCTCGGGGTCCGTGACCACGACGAATCTCCAGGGCTGTGCGTTGCCGGCCGAGGGCGCAAAGCGACCTGCCTCTAAGACGCGACGGATCATGGAATCCGGTGGTGGCTCCTTTTTGAAAGACCGTACGCTGCGGCGATCCATGATCACACGCTCGACCGCGTTGAAGTCCATGCCCTCTTCGTATGAGTAAAGCGGCGACAGGGGCGAGTTTTTTAGCGGGTTGTCTTTCATTTTCGGTTCACCAAAAACGCTATGAATAGAAAAGACCACAAGAAATCACCGATGGCGGCGCCTAAGAACCAATGCGTCACCAGCCCCTGGATGAAGCAGATAACGACGGTCACAAAGATCACCAACTTTGCGAACAGGCCCAGCCAGACAATGTCACGGTTGGCTTCCAACTTCCTGGCCACCATGAAATAGCCCAGCCCGAATACACCCACCGACGCTACGAAAAATCGGAAGAAGAGTTCCGCCCTGAAGCTTTCGGGCCCGGCCATGGTACCGAAGAGCAAGTCTATTGAGAACTCATAACACAAGAGACCCAAGGCGCAGGCGCCCAGGTTCCAGCCAGATGCCGCGATGAAAGTCCCACGCCAGAAGCCTGGATTTCTCATGCGAATGCGTCCTTTGCTGCGTCATAGGTTCCAGCCACAACCCCTTTGTCTTCTAGCTCTTTTTTCTTGATGCGTTGCGTGACGGTCTTTGAAAACTCTTTGACGATTTTGACGTACCTCGGTACAGCGAACTTCGGCAGGTTTTTTCTGGCGAATGCCACCAGTTCCGATTCAGCCACTGATTTGCCCTCAACCAGGCTTACGCAAGCCATGATGTCGTCTTCCGCCAAATCGGAGGGCACGGCAAAGACCGCTACCTCCAAAACCGCAGGATGCTTGTGCAGGGTGTTTTCCACCTCGAAGGCGGAAACGTTTTCCCCCTTGATGCGCATGGATTCGGTGTTGCGCCCGGTGAAGTACAAATACCCCTTCTTGTCGCGCTTCATCAGATCGCCTGTGAAAATCCACCCGGATTTTTGCTTCTTGCCCGAGGCTTTTTCGTCCTTGTAATACTCCACGCCGGCTTTTTTGCTCTTGCCCGCGGCGAAGACTAACTCGCCCGGTGCACCGTCGGGCACATCACGCATTTCAGAATCCACCAGGCGATATTTGAGTTTCATGGGCGGCTTGCCAATTGAACCCACGGGCCCCGTGCCCAGATTCAAGATGGTCTTTCCTCCACCGTCCACCGCGCCGTAGGTTTCGTAGATCTTAAACCCAAAGCGCTTCTCGAAAGCCTCCCAGAGATCCACCGGGCAAGCCGCGGAAATGATGAACTTGACCCTGTTCTGTGAGTCCTCCGGCTGTTCGGGCTGCTTCATCAGAATCGGAATCATCGCCCCGATGGTGTTGAAGCTCGTTGCGCCGACCTGCCTGATCTCTTCAAAAAATCGACTGGCGGAAAACTTTTTCGACAAGGCGACCTGGGCACCCACGTGCATGGCGCAAGTCGTGGTCACGAACAGCGCGTTGCCGTGGAAAAGCGGCATGCAGGTGTATAAGACATCGTTCTTGTCGTAGAGCAAGCTGGCGACCAAAGAGAGCAGCTTGACGCTCGATTTGCGATATCTGTAGACGACCCCCTTGGACCGTCCTGTGGTGCCCGAGGTGTACATGATCAGGCAGATGTCGTCCGGGTCATGGCCGATACCCGGATCCTCTTTGGCTTCGTCATAGGCATTGTCCAAAGAGACAAGCCGCGCATCATGGGTTCCAGCGGGCGGACGGCCGTTGATGATGATCCGGTCGAACTGCTCCAGATCCCCTGCGGCTTCGAAAAACTCTTCCGCGAAGGCTTCGTCTACAAACGCTATCTTGGCGTCGCAATGCTCCAGGATATAGCGCAAACTATCGCCCTTGAGAGATGTGTTTACCGGCACGGCGTACATGCCTATCTTCTGCAAACCAAAAAATACATCCAAGAAACGAGGCGAGTTCGCCATCAGCATGGCGACGCCCACGCCTCGGCCCCCGCCGTGGCCTTTCAGGAAGTTGGCGAGCTGGTTGGCGCGATCATTCATGTCGGCATAGCTGAGCGTCTGATCCTCAAAGCGCAGGAATGTCCGGTCTCCATAGCGGGCCGCCTTTTCGGCCACCAACTCACCCCAGGACATCTCTTTTGCGATTTGCAGTTTGGGCAAACCAGGCAAATTCGCAAGTAAGGTCGAGCGCCGAAATTCCGCCAGGCAGAACTTGGATAGCGATTTGGCGATGTTGAATCCCAAAGAGAGCTTGTTCATTTGGCGCTCTGTTTTCCGGGCGCAATGGGACCCTCGAGAATATGGACAGCCATGGCGGCCTCCTCCACACCCAGGGCGCCGCCTCCGTTTTCCGCGATGGCCAAGCGCGCGCCTTCCACCTGCCTGTCTCCGGCCTGACCCCGCAGCTGTGTCACGAGTTCATGGATCTGCGCCAGGCCCGAAGCCCCGATGGGGTGGCCACGCGATTCCAGGCCGCCACTGGTGTTTATGGGGATT
>JAUVAM010000443.1 GCA_030591745.1 Deltaproteobacteria bacterium | reverse complement strand
CGAATTGGCCTTGTTTGGCATCGAAAAGACTCAAGCGGAAGAACGAACGTTGGCCCATACGCTCCACCCAGGCCACGATCATCGCATCCAGCTTGCTGGCGCGACACAGCCTGTCGATCTCCACCGGCTGTGGCACACCTGGCCTCAAAGGGCCCAAGGCAATGCGGGCCTCGGCAAAAACCTGCCGTACGCTGGGGCCGTAGTAACCTTTGGCCAACTTCAAGCCAGGAGCCAAGGCCAAGGCACGCATGAAGGCCTTACGTGCATCCTCGGCACGACCCAGCTGGTGTTGTGCCACGCCCATGGCCAACAAAACTTCCGCCAGGCGTGCCGGCTCGTAATAGCGAATGTAGCCGACCTCCAACCTGCGCAAGGCTTGCCGATATTCAACAAGCGCCTCTTCCATCTTCAAGCCAAGCTGCAACTCACGGCCACGACGAAGCAGACGACCCACTTCATCCATCAAGCCGGCCTCCTGGTCCTTTTCCTTCAGCCGCAGACGCCAGGCGGCTGTCTCAATAAGCTTAATCGGCAAATCCTGCCATACCAGGCGAGCCTGTTCCCAGGCCACGCCAAAATGGCTGGGTACACGAGATTCCACCGCCAGCAAGCCCACGCGGGGTTCCTCGTCGGCGGCCAAAAGCGTCCCAGCCCAAAGCAACAGGCAAAGAAATATCCAAAGTCCACGGTACATTGAGGCGAAGTGTATGCTGGGCGCTAATGTCTGTCAATTAAGCACGGGCATCCGGAAGCACCACCTTCGCCCATATCCACGAAGATCCATCCCCCTCTAACCCTTATTCAGCGACTGCAGTTTCATCATGTCCCGGAAGGATGCCTTCAGCCGAAGCAAACGCTTCAAATAAGCCTTCTCGCCACTGAGTTCACCCGCGCTCATGGCTTTGAGCACCCAGCTATTCATCTCATAGCCAATTTCGGGCTTTGGCAGGGGAGCTTCCAGTTTCTCAGGCGACTGTGCCTGACCGTCCACGAAACGGATGATCCAGCACTCGTCGATATCGGGAAAAACGTATTGCATGGTTTTGTTCCAGCCTGCGAAATTGTCTCGGATGTGCTCGAGACCGAACTTGCCCTGTTCGCGGTAAAGAATATCCTCAAGCTCTTCGCTCGAAACGCTTGGCTCCTGCTCCGCCGGAGCCTGACCGCCTTCTCCCCTTCGTCCTGCCCGCAAAGCGCCAACCCAATGCTTGACCCGGCGAAGGAGAGAAGCGGATCGAGCCTGGAGTACGGACAAGCCCCGGGCCTGGAGATCCTCGGCGACATCGGCCAGGTCCAGCGCCCGCAGCATGGACACACTCTGCAGACCACTGGGCACGTCCCAAGCCCTTAAGCCGTAGTATTCATCAAGAATGCGCGCGTACCCGGCCGACTCGGCTCGCCTGCCCAATTGACTGATGACTTGCCCCTGAGGCCCCGGCGCCAAAAGTTCGGGATCCGCCACATGGGTCTCGACCGGCTCTGTGTGCCACTCCTCCGGCAATCGGTCGTCTTCTCTTGCGCGGTGGCCTTCCCGAAGCAGCACGGCCCGCTGCAGGTTAAAGACTCGCTCTCCGATGCGGTACAGGTCCGTCTCGGAAAACGATTTCCCCAGCACAGCAGAAAGGATCCGACTCTCGAATGTCGGATCACCGATGTGTTCGGAGCCATTGGGTATGTCGATCAGAGGGAACATCCAATCACAGATGCCCATGCACTCCTTGGCCATCTGCCGTTCCTGGATACGCTTGGCGGCCCCGGCCTTGCCGTTCAACGTGCTCATGTCAGCGGCATCCAGGCTACCCCAGAAACGCTCGGCGATGCCTCTTATCACCTCAGACGAAATGTGTGCATCCTCCACGCCTTTCGCCCAACTCGACCACTGGGACAAGACCAAGCCCGCCTCGTGAAGCTGCTGGATGGGCTCTCTGGTCTCGAAAGGAAACAGCAGCGTGTTGACCGTACAATAGCGTGGGTCGTAGGGGTCCGTGCGCATGTGCAGATCCGCTGCCCGCCCTCCGCGGGCCCGGGCGGCAGACAGGGCACCCCCCGAGAGCAATTCACCGAAGCCCTGGCGCAAGGAGGCCATGCGCACCAAGTCTTCGACGAATTCCAGGCTGCCCACCAATGCCAGATCCAAACCTGTCTCTTTTTCGCTCAGGACACCCTCTGCATGGCAGCGCAGCAGCCATTCGATCAGCGCCTGAACTTCCCAAGTATCCACGCCGTAGGCATCGCAAATCCGATTGGCATGAAAGGGCACATCGTTATCGGCGCCATAATAGCCCCAGGCATGATTCATGTAGAAAAAACGGGACTGGCACATAAACTTGCCGCTGTCGCCATCGTCGGCCGTGTAGCGCACCCGCAGGCAATGCCCCATACAGGCATAGCATGGCATCTTCTTGATCTTGGGGCCATGGGCCATGAAGTCCAAGCCCCAGACTTTCACGTTGCCGCGTTTGTAGCCACGGATCTGCTTGTCGATGATTTTCAGGGTTTCTCTGTCCGCCACCTCTACTCGCCGATGGGAGCCGCGAACGCTGATGGCCTTCAAATTCTTCGCGCCCATCGCCGCACCCATGCCACCCGAGCAACTCGCGTCACCGTGAGCGAAAACCGAGGCGAAAACCGCACCATGTTCGCCGGCCGGCCCGATGACCATGGCCTTGGCCCCGTCCTCCAGCGCCTTTCGTGTGACGATGGTGCTTAGGCCCCAGAGCTCGTCGGCAGACAGAATCTCCACCCGATCGTCTTCGATGGCGATTCGCACGGGTTTGTCTGCCTTGCCGCTGACCACGATGCCATCGTAGCCGGCGAAGCGTAGCTCCGCGCCGAAGGAGCCGCCCAAATTGCCGTAACAAAAGTGGTCTCTGTCGCCGTGCTCGGCCCGGGGCAAGGGCGATTTTGAAAAAATACCCCAACGCGATCCCCCAAGGCCACCGGGCATGCCGCACAAAGGCCCCATGGTGATGATCAGGCGATTGTCCTCATGATCGTAGGGAATTTCCGGCGGGACCTCTTGATAATAAATGGAGGTGGCCACGCCCCGGCCGCCCAGAAACCGCCTTGCATGATCCGCCGTGTCCATGCACTCGATTTTCCCGCTGGACAAATCCACCCGCAAAATTTTGCCGGCATAGGCGCTTATCGAAGAGGTCCCCAAATCGCAAAATCGCAAGCTACGTCCCCTAAGCTTCAGCGCTTAGAGACCTTCGAGAACGCGGTGCAGAAGAGACAGGAAGTGACGCAGTTGCTTCTTTTGGAAGGTCTGGGCATCTGTTGCGGGCGCGAGAGGCGAACTCAGAGCTTGGCTCTGCGTGGCCAGCGAGCCATCGGCCCAGTCCGGGGTGGGGTGGGGTGCGTTGTAGCCGCCCCCGTCCACGTCGACGAAAATGGGATTGGCCACGGCATAAGGATAGACGCGAAAGACCCGAGGAATACCCGCCAGATCGATGCCCAGAGAAGCCATCAAGGGGACGCTGTTGAAAGAACGAGACAGGATGTCGCCGATCTGTAGCTTCAAGTAGGGGTGCTCGGAATAGATCGGGCTCATGTCTCGACCGTGCAAGCCCATGGCGATGACCACGTACCAGCTGTCTTCTTCAGGCACGGGCTCCTCGACGGTGACGTCCAGGTTGATCACCGAGCGGTTGGACAGGCGCAGTCCGGACACGTCCGCATGACTGTTCGGATCCAGTTCATCGCCGGCCCCGGTGAAAACATGCACCAGCCGGCCTGAGCGATAGACCTCGACCCGGTCCACGTCGAACCAACCCGGTGACTGCACCCGAATGCGCAAAGGGATGCTGCTCATGTCCGCCGTCGGCTCCAGCGTATCGCCGATGCCCGCGTTGCCCAACCAGGCCTCGACAAAGGGACCATAGGAGGCCACAAGCTTTCCTGCCTTGATGGAGCGCGCCACGTCCAGGCGGTCGATGCCCTGGGCTCGTTCCACATCCGAACGGATGAAGTTGCGAGGCAGGCCGCCTTCAGTCTGGGTGAAAAGCTTATGCGTATCCGAGTTGCCCATGCCGGCCCGCACCACGCCGTAGTCGATGAGCCTGAACCACTCGTCCACCATGCCTTCAAAGGACGAGCAGGGCTCACCATGGGGCGTCCATCCCGGATCGCAACGCCCTTCGCTACAGGCCGCTCCGCCGCAGTCGGCTGCTGTGGCGCAAGGCTGGATGCAAAGCATCTCGGCCATCTCGCAGACTTGCCCCTCGTCACAGTCGACGTCACTGACGCAGAAGGGCTTCAGATTGCATTCGGCCGAACCGTCGGCTTCCCAATGGGCGTCTTGTTCGGCCGGCGTACGCTCAAGCAAGTCCTT
>JAUVAM010000166.1 GCA_030591745.1 Deltaproteobacteria bacterium | reverse complement strand
GCTGACAAGGTCGTCTTCGAAATCAACAACAGCCGAAAAATCGCCGATCAGGAAAGACTGAAAACGGTCCTGGCCAGATTACGTGAACGCGGCTACCGCGTCTTGCTTGACGACCTGTGCACGGGTTACTTGGGACTGAACGCATTGACGCAGCTTGAACCGGATTTCGTTAAAATGGGCCAATCAGTCCTGGCTGGAAACACATCGAATGGTCGCGAATCAAGGCTCATCAATCATTATCTTGACTACACCGCCGGAGAAAACATCACCGTCATCGCATCAGGTATAGAAACGGCGCAGGAAAAACAAATGGCGACAGAGCTCGGCTGTTCTTTGATGCAGGGTCATTATTTCGCCAAGGCAGGCCGAAAATTCGTCGGAATCAACAAGTAGATCAAGAGCCTTTCTTTTTTCTGGAACGACTCTCCTCAACCACATCGCGCTGCATGCAAGCCACGTCGATGCCGAGTTCGCAGGCCTTCTTCAGGTAAGAAAGACCCGCATCCTCGCTCTTTTTCACCCGCCGCCCCTCCAGGTACAGCTCGCCCAGGCGCTGGCAAATGTCGGCCTGGCCGCCTTTGCAGGACCGGTCCATGAGCTTGACGGCCCTCGGCCAGTCGGCCTTGACCCCCCGGCCTTTTTCGAGGCATGCGGCCAGGCGTGCGCAGGCTCTGAGGCTCTTTTGCCCGCAGGCTTGTTCCAGCAAGGCCACGGCCGCGGGCTCGTCGGCCTCCAGTCCCCAGCCCTCCAAGGTAGCCCGGCCAAGCCCCGCACAGCCGTCGGCATTTCCAGCAGCGCAAGACTTGCGCCAGCGCAGCAAGGCCGCGCCGTGATCCGCCACCACGCCACGCCCCAGGTTTTGCATGGTCGCAGCCTCGTTGCAGCCACGAAGATCGCCGCCCTGGCAGGCTTTTTCGAAAAACCCGAAGGCTCGCTTGGGGTCGCGTTCGATGGCCCTCGAAGTGCCCAGAATCCGCCCCAGACGCAGGCATGCCACCCAGAGCTTCTGCTCACAGGTCTTTTCGTACAAGCCCATGGCCCCCGCCAGGTCCTTGGCCGCGCCCTGGCCCAATTCCATGCCACGGGCCAGATTGAAGCAGGCCTCGTTCCGGCCCGCCTCGCAGGCAGCGCGAAACAAAGTCGTCGCCCTCACCGGATCGCTTTTGAGCAAGCTTACGCCCAAATCAGAGCAGGCAGCCTGATCACCCGCTTTGCAAAGGGCTTGGGGGTCTTTCTCCGCCGGACAAGCCGTGAAAAATATCGATGCTGGAATAAGAAGGGCGACCTTCAGGAGATTCATGGATGCTATTTTTTCTCGGCTTTGCGGAAAAGTTCCAGGGCACGGACCCAAGGAATCATGCGCTCCAGGCGGTCTTCTTCCGCCGTCCGCACAGCGCGGATGCCTGCAAGAATCTTGGGCGTCAGCCTGTCGGCCACGGCCTTGGGGTCATAGCCTTCGAAGGCCGTCTGCTCGCCGGCTTCGCCCTTAAGCAAAGCAAGGCGGTCGAAAACCGCGCCGGCCAAAACCCGAACGCCCTCGATGTCCAAGATAGTCTGGTGCTTCTTGAGCTGATCGAAGACGCGGTCCCGAGCTTGGGCCATGCTGGCGGTTTGTCGCTTGGCCAGCCGATCCGCCAAATCCTCGGCGATGCCCGCCTGTACTCGCTCCAACAAGTAGTCTTCGATGGACAGCACCTTGTCTTCCAGCACCTGCCGCGATTTATCCCGCACACTGCCCGCCACATTGCCCACCATGGCCTTGGTGACCTTATCGCGGCCGGCCGCGCTCATGAAAGACTGCACCGCCTTGTTGTCCAGCACCACCTCGTCTAAGAGGCGGTCCAAGTCTTCGACACCCAGGGGCTTGAGTTCCTTGACGACTCGCAAGGGCTGAGCCTGGCGCTCCAGGCCCTGGGCCAAACTCTCGGCCAGGTTGACAAAGATGGGTCTGCGCAAAACCATGTCCTCGCAAATCTTGCGGTCAGGATGTTCGGCGACGACCCGGGCGCAATCCGCCACGGCATGGCGCGTGAGCAAGGCCTGATGCCGGTCCGCCAGGGTCTGAGCTGCCTCGCCATGGGCCTTACTCAGCCGCTCGAGGCTGGCCCATAAATTCCGAGCGAGTCCACCCGACAAATCCAATTCAGCCTTGGCCATCCCGCCCTCAAATCCCAGGGCCACCACCACGGCCACCGGCGGCAGGGCTTTGCCTGTTTTCTTGAGCTTGGCTTTCTTGCGCTTTTTCTTCTTGGCCTTGCGACGCTTTTTCTTCTTGGCCGGGGGCTCGGGTGCGGCCGGCTCGGCCTGGATCAGCACGAGGGCTCCTGGGCTGACCCTGATGCTGAACTTGCCCAACTCATCGGCTTGGGTCTTCTGCGGTTCTCGCACCATGCGCGCACCCAGATCCACCACCTCCCAAGCCGTGATCTGCGCCTTGGCCGCACTCAGGCCGCCTTTCACCACCACGCCCTGGATAAGCGAATCGTCGTGCCCTTCCAACAAGGACTTGAAGGACTCGTCGATCTCCTCGGGCACCACGCCCTTGGCCGCCGCGGCCACCACTGCATCCCTTGCGGCCGCATCCTCTTCCTTCCGCTCCACGTCCCGGGCGGTCTGTGCCACCAAGGCCGTACGCAGGGCCGCCGGTTCGAAACCAGCAAAAGACTCATAGAGGCCCAAACCGAAAAAGCCCAGACCGCCCAGCACAGCCAAGCTCAACAAGCCACCCAACAAAGTGCGAAGCACCGGAACCGGCGCTTTAATCTTCTTCTTTTTGTCATCACCCTTCTTGGGCTGAGTCCGGGCCAAGCGCTCGTCCGCGCCATCCAGTTCTTCCTCGGCCGAGCCGGAAGGAGTCATGGCCGCGCCCACGAAAAAAGCAAGCACGCCCACGCCGGCCGCGATGAAACCGATGTTACGCATCATGGCCCAGCTCCCGTCCACCAGGGCCTGCAGCATGACACCCACATAGGCATTCAAGGGAGATGCAACGACAAGCAGGGACGGACCGGGTTCAGCCAGCATGAGATCCCAGCCGATCGCCCCCAGCCCCACACCAAGACCGGCCAACAACCAGCTCAAGCCCAGCCAACGCAGACCAGATCCAAAGCCCCCCACCATGAACACCAAAACCAGCAAGAGCCCCAAACCCGCGGCGAAGACCCAAAGATTGATGCGTCTGGCGTTCCAGCCTTGCTCCATGGGCTCGCGCAAGGGACCAAAGGCCAAGGCCAGATCCAACTCGTTGGGCACCTTGCCCAGGCGCTCTTCAAGCTGAGTTGCCAATTCCTTCGCCATGAGCCCACGACTGCTCTGAAGATAGGACTCTTTAATTTGGGCCAGATCGATCGGGGCGGAAAGCTGCTTCTTGCCGCCCCAAACAAAAGCCTGGATCTCAGCAAGCCCCTTGCCCAAGGCGGTACGCAATTTGGGCTTCATGGAAGCCGAGCCCAAATCGTTCACCATCTGCTCCCGGCTCATCTCTGAAACTTTGACAGGCTCTTTTGCTTCTTCTTTTGCTTCTTCTTTTGCTTCTTCTTTTGCTTCTACTTTTTGCTCTACTTTTTGCTCTGTTTTTTGCTCTACTTTTTGCTCTACTTTTGGCTCTACTTTGGCTTCTTCTTTCGGCTCCGTGGCTTCTGTTGCCGGCCCCAGCCCCTCCAGCAGGCGCTCGACCGCCACACTGGCGACACCGTGGTTCTCGGCCACCTCCAGGTAAAAGTCCGGCTCGAAGGCCGTCATTTGCAGTCCCAGGCCCGAGACGGCCATCATCCACAAAGGCGTGGCACCGATCAGAATCACCAACAGAAAAACAAAACGCAGAAATCTCATGAGGTCATTTCCCGGGGATTTGCCCTATTCGTTTTCGACAGACTTATCGTAGGCCTTGGTAAAACGACTGTAATGCTTCGCCAACATATGGGCATTACGCTTGAATTTCGGGCAGGACTCGGCAAATTCCTGCATGGCCTCAACGTATTCATCCATGACCTCGCGCAACTCGGCCTCATCGCCCTCCCGATATTCATCGAGCTCATCAGGGCTCATCTCACGCATTTCTTCCATCGACTGTTTGCCGGCGGCCGCCAAGTCGGCTTTTCGTTCTTTTGAGCATTCGATGAGCTTGTTGATGGCCTCGTCACAATCCTCAGGTTCTTCTTCCAGGCAGGCATGCATTTCCTTGATCAGATCGATGGTGGCCCGGGTCGGGTCATCGAAGGTCTTTTTACAAGCTGTTCCAGCAAGAAAAACAAAGGCCAACAAGGTCAAAATAAGCCGTTTCACGACAGAACCTCCTTGTGCTTGGGAAATTTGCCCTATTCGTTTTCGATGGATTTTTCAAAGGCCTTTTTTTGTCGACCGTATTGCACCGTCATGCGAGTGGCGTTGCGCTTGAATTGGGGACAAGCCTCGGCAAATTCCTGTATGACCTCCACGTACTCATCCATGACCTCGACCAACTCAGTTTCAACACCCTCCCGATATTCCTCAAGCTCATCTGGGCTCATCTCACGCACCAACTTCACCGACTGCCGACCGGCGGCAGCCAAATCGGCCCTTCGTTCTTTTGAACAGGCGATGATCTTGTTGATGGCCTCGTCACAATCCTCCGGTTCTTCTTCCACGCAGGCCAACATTTCCTTCATCAAATCGATGGTGGCCCGATTCGGATCATCGAAAGTTTTTTTACAAGCGGTTCCAGCAAGAAGAACAAAGGCCAACAAGGTCAAGAAAAGCCGTTTCACAACAGAACCTCCGTGGGTTTGCGAACTTGAACTATAGGCCATTTCACCCCTGAAATGCCAAGCCCTTTTCCGCGGAGCAAGGCTTTGTGCTAAGCTTCACAAAAGCCACCGAAGAGGAGTAACGCGGATGATGAGCTGGATGCGATGTGGAAGCCTGTTGGCCCTGGCGCTGTTTTGGATTTTTAACGGCTGCGACGGCTCTTCGGAACAAAGTGATGCGGGCCCAAATGATGGCACGGCGGATGCCGGCGCTGATGCAGGCGGTCTGCCGGAATCTTTGCCCTTTGAATTCACTCGGGACGACGTGGGCGAGGCGGTCACCGCCACCCAGGTGACTGAGTTCACCCGCGCCATCACCGGCGCATGGAAAGAAGTCGACTACTTCCGCTGGTGCTCCTGGCACAGTCATGGCTTGGACGCCTCCTTTGACCCGGAGATGCCCGACTACAAGCTTTACTGGCAGGACACCCGCGCCATCAAGGAAGGCGACACCATCACCTTTGAGCATTACGGCGGCGCCGACAACCTGATGATCCGCACCAGCAAGGTGCTGGCCCAGGCCGCAAGCGGATACCTCATGAGCAGCGATCCACTCATGGGCGAATTGGTGGAACAATACGCCAAGGGCATGGTGGCCTTGTTCTTGGGCATGGTCTGGGGCAACGAGGACCCGCCCATCACCAGCATCATGGCCAGGGCCACCTTCACCTTGAACCACAGCTACTCAATCGAAGAAGGCCGAAATGTCGTGGTGGACTACGATCCGGCCAAAGTCGAAAAATACGACTGGAATGCCCACACCATCCCCAACTCGGAAAACCCCACATGGGGTGACATCTGGGTGCGCAACATGCGCTCGAAAGACGATCTGCCGCATATTTTCCGCGCGGCCCCTCTGTTGCTTCGGGTGGCCGAAGATGGACAAGACGAGCACATCCGCGAGGCAGCCCGAACCGCATACGAATACCTGCAGGCCTTCGCCCGGGACATCGTGGACAACACCTACTTGATCCGAACCAAAGGAATCGACGGCGAGGCTTACGTGCCCATGGAAGAAGAAAACCCGGACAGCATCAAGGATTTGGCCTGCCTGCGATGCTTCGAGGCCGTATTGCCCAACGCCGAATGCGATGCCAAGTTGACCACGGCCCTTGTCGCCTACGGCGAGCCCCTCGAGAACGCCTGCGAGAACGGCATCAGCCCCCACTACGAGGCGGTGGCCACCGCCGGTCATTATTTCAACTACGCCATCGTGCGCTACTTCCACCTGGCCGCCATCACCAACGCCCTGACCTTGCGACAAGACACAGTGGCCGGAGACCTGCTGGCGGGCTTGGCCCAGCGCTGCGATGAAATGATGGCCGACGAGACCGAGCGACTAGAGCACGGCGAATGGGACGCGGACATGGCCAGCTTTCTGGTGGCCTCGGCCGCCAGCGGCCTGCCCTTGACCAGCGCCGAGGTGCACAAGATACACGACGAATACGGTGCCGCCGCCACCCATTATGAGGCCTGGCCCAACTGGGACCTTTGGGACGCCTCGATCCCGGACGGCACCTACGACTACAAACCAAGCCGCAATGACGGGGAGCGAACCCACGTCAGGCCCGAAGAGTTGGCCTACTTCCTCCAGTACTGCTATTCGCCCTGGCGCAACCCGGCCGGTGCCCAGCTCATCGACTGCGAGGTGGTGGCCGATCCCAGCCGATGGGGCGAGTAGGTCGCGACATGCAGGAAAGCCGACTTGCCATCGCCCCCGACGGGGCAAGCATCGCCTATCGATCTTATGGTCAGGGTTCACCCGCGATCCTGCTCTCCAACGGCATCGGCTGCAACCAGGCCTATGTGGATCACGCAATCCGGGCCATGGCCCAAAAGCATCAAGTCGTCATTTGGGACTACCGGGGCCACGTGGACTCGCCGGCACCGGCCGACACAGAGGACCTCAGCATCGATCTCTGCATGCAGGACATGCGGGCCGTGGCACAAGCCGCCGGACTGGCCGACCAGGATCTGATCCTGGCCGGCTTTTCCATGGGCGTGCAGATCTCTTTGGAATACCTCAGGCGCTGGCCCGAACAAGTACGCGGGCTGGTCTTTCTTCTGGGCACCCACGAATACCCCCTGCGCTCTTTTTTCCACATGGGACGCATGGGCGAAGTCCTGGTGCCGGGCATGCTCGCCACCGTGCGGCGACTGGGCTTTTTGAAAAAAGTCTGGACCCAAGCCCTGGCCGGGCCCTGGGTCTTCCCGGCCGGCAAGCTCTTCGTGCTCAACGCCAAAGCCGCCCGAAAAGAAGACTTCGAATCCTGGCGAGCCCATCTGAAACACATGGACCCCGAGGTCTTCTTCGCCTGGGGCCAAGTCCTGGCGGACCATTCCACGGCATCCGTCTTGCCCGACATTCGCATCCCCTGCCTGGTGGTGGCCGGCGACAAAGACAACTTCACCCCCATTCGCGTCGTTCGCAACATGGCGGCTCAGATCCCCTCGGCCGAATGGTTCGAAGTCCAAGGCGGCAGCCACGGCGGCCTGTTCGAATTTCCGGAACTCATCAACGCCAGGGTGATGCGCTTTCTCGATGAGCACTTTTCGGGTAAGATTGAGACAGAATAGACGCGTGGGTCGAAATCCCTGGAGGCGAGTCATGAAACGAATCGTGATCTTTTTCTGCTCGCTGCTGAGTTTGCACTTGGCGGCTTGCAGCCAGGACGTGGCCGGACCCAACCGGGCCCCGGTGGCAATCGTTTTCGGGGACCTCGAGACCCCACCCTACTTGCCCATCACCTTGGACGGTTCACGC